>NZ_VPEJ01000069.1:0-3141 GCF_013417245.1 Acinetobacter sp. YH16042 | reverse complement strand
TGGAAGCAGATGAAATATTATTGGCGAGATTTTCAAGTCATGACAGCTGATAAAATAGAGCAATGGGTGGAGAAAGTATCAAACCAATTCGGAAAAGAATACATGTTTACTTTTTAATGACAACTTACAAAGATGTGGAACATTGTTTAAAAAGTAATCGTGAAACACCATTAACTATTAAAAATCCAAATACATTTGAGTTGGGATTTATAAAATAAATTAACACATTGAATTATATTAAATAAAAAATTGAATTACGTACGACTTTCATTATGTTAATTTTAGGTAAAGTTAAAAATCTAGGTTTTAATATCATAATTTTCAATTTGCCGAAAAGTTAAATTAATACGGGCTGTTGTAACTCGCTTACTTGGTGGTAAACGATGTAACCAGTGAGTCTGTGTCGAATCCTTCATCACCAATAAACTGCCATGTGCTAAAAATAACTCTCTCTTTTCTTTGGTCATTTTATGTTTAAAAGCAAATTTTCTTTCAGCCCCAAAGCTAAGAGATGCAATTGCACCATTTTTTTTTAAATCAACTTCTCCATCACTATGCCATGCCATACTTTCATTGCCATCATGATAAAGATTTAACAAACAGGAATTAAACGTTTCCCCCGTCAATTGCTCGACCATTTTTTTCAATTCAAGTAATACAGGACTCCAAGCCAAAGCGTGTTTTGTCGTTTTTGAATAGGTATATGAGAACGGGTGATCGCCATACCAAGCAACTTTACGTTTAGTTATGATTCGCTTTCCATAAATGACCGCTTCATCATGTTTCCAAGCAATTGAACGAAATAACTCATCAAAATATGTATTTGCTTGCTGTGATGTCAGAATCTGACCGAAATATAAAACCGTGCCGTCATAGGGCAATAGGTTTTTATGGAGATTTTCTTGCTCAAACATATCCATTTTTCCAGTCCATATACGCTTGTTTCATGCAATGTCCACAAGGACGGTAGCCTTGTGCAAGTGCTTCAACTTCATCTTTAAAAAAAACACGGTTCTTGCGTTTCATACGTTTGCCTGATCGACATCGCAACGAGCCATATATTTTTAAGTTCAGATTTCCTCCAAACAAAATTTTTCCCTGTCGAAGCAAACCATAAAGCTCCTGATCAGTAATCATTTCATGACGTATCATCTTTAGCTCACTGCATCATGAAAAATAATACCTAATGTATAACGCTCTCCATGATGTAACGGGCTGACTCCATGTTTCATATTGACCCGATAATAACCACGAGTCCCTTTTTCTGGTTTGAAGTGTGTTGTAAAAATGAGTACATCACCTTTTTGCGGCTGTAATACCGTGGCTTTGGATTGAGCGCGCGGAATTTGCTGAGTTAAAACAAATTCTCCACCTTGATAATCGACATTCACTTGGTTCAGAAATATCACCAGTTGAATCGGGAAATACACGTCACCATAGAGATCTTGATGCAAAGTATTAAAACCATCTTTGCGGTACTGTAGAATTAATGGGGTTGCTTTCTGTTGTCCATTTTCGTGACATTGTTGCAGTAATTCTTGATGCGTTTCTGGGAAAATCGTATTCAAATTCAGCACCTTAATCCATACATTAGCAATAGGCATAAGATAAGAATACATCTGCGTTCGTAATTGATGAATCAAGTGTGGCAGAGGATAAGTAAAGTACTTATATTCTCCTAATCCAAATCGATAGCGTTGCATATTCACGGTCTTACGATATAGCGTGGGATGATCATAATTGTTTTTTACAAGGTCACATTGTTCCTCAGTTAAAAACTTTTCGAGTACTACGAAACCATGTTGATGCATCGCCTCAGTAATAGCATTCCAATCGAGTTGAGCCAATCTAGCTTTAAAATATTCTTCTAGCTCAGTGAGATGCATGGGTTTTCACTCCTTCCCAACCAATGATGGCTGTTTTTCGCGTTGTTCCCCACATGTAACCACCAAAATGTCCTGATGATTGAATCACCCGATGGCATGGAATGAGAAATGCAACAGGGTTACTTCCTATTGCAGTTCCTACGGCACGCGAAGCTTTGTTATTGCCTATGTCCTTTGCAATTGCACCATAGGTCGTCAATTCACCCATAGGGATTTTTAGCAGGCTTTCCCAAACTTTAAGTTGAAATTCGGTGCCCTTTAGATGCAGCTTAATTTCGGATAGATCTTGATGATCCGACTGCAAGATAGAGACCGCTTTTTTCTGCAATTCATCTTGTTGCTGGACAAATTTTGCCTTTGGAAATTGTGCTTTAAGCTGTAAAAAAGCTTCATCATAATTCTCAGTGAAAGCCATATAACAAACACCTTTAGCTGTTGAGGCAATCACAATAGAACCAAAGAGTGTCTCTGAGAAACTATAATTAATTTGTAACGACTCTCCACCATTTTTATATTCAGCAGGAGTCATTCCTTCTATCCTTATAAATAGATCATGCAAACGGCTCGAGCTTGAAAAACCAGTGTCGAATGTAGCATCTAACACACTATTTTCTTTATGATTTTTTAAAATTGATTTTGCATGTTCCAGGCTAATATATTGCAGGAACTTTTTAGGGCTAATACCTGCCCATTCAGTGAAGATCCTTTGAAAATGGGCTTGGCTTAGATGAATATGTTCTGCAATTTCAGATAAGGTTGGTTGTTCTTTGAAATTCTGATTAATATATTCAATTGCCTTTGCAATGCGAATATAGTTTGTATCTTCTAACATTGTCATGTACCGCTTTTTGGGGCCTAAGAACAACATTAACAAATAGAACGGCTGAGAAAAATCCGATTCTTGCTATGAGTGAGAAATGCTATTTAATTTTATTTATCATAATGGTGATTATACGAAATCGAAATGTTCGAACCCATTTAAAGTGTCCAAGTTAGATACGACTCGCTGTTTATTTATTTGTATGATTTGGTGTCCTTTAGGATAAGAATCTGCAGTAATTTAGATATTTTTGACTAATAACTAAATTTATAAAAATTTGAATTTGAATTACCAAAATTTTCCATTACTTAAGTTGACAAAAATAACTAATCATGCGAAAAGGTTTTTTTAGTTAACAGATGTTCACACATGCCTCGGATTGTTTCTGTACCACTTAGTTTAGAACAGCGAGAACGACTCATTTTTCTGGCCAAA
>NZ_VPEJ01000068.1:0-3373 GCF_013417245.1 Acinetobacter sp. YH16042 | reverse complement strand
TTCTATCAGTAATAAGTTCTTTTAAGTCATCATCTACCACTATCTTTAGATGTCTATTTAAATCAGATTTACGATAACCATTTTTACGAATTAGACCACCAAAAGATTCTTCTAGATAAGAAGATCCAGCTGTAGATATACCATTAAAATCTAAAACAAGAATTTGGTTTGGATTCGTTTTTAAAGATTGGAAAAAAGGTAGTAGAACTTCTTCTCTAAATCGTTCACCACTATGTAGACCATCTTTTCTAGCTCTACCCATAGGTCTTGGATAATATTCTTTAGCCACATCATATTTGATTTCAAGCATAAGTTTTACTCGCGACTAATTTCACATTATTCAAAGGAATTTCCCATCCTACAGTTGTACCTTCAATAGCATCTTTGTAGTCTTTTAAACCAGCGACAGATGACCAAGCCCCTTTTCTACTTAGAACTATCACATTTGCACCATCTACATCAGATTCAACCTGCATGATATCATTAAAGCCTTTTCCTCGATGGTACTCTTCTGTTGCAGATCTTCTCCATTTTGTTGCTATTTCAATCAATTGAGAGTCATTTTTACCAGTAAAGAGTTCAATTGGATTAATAGATAAACGATCTCTTAGCTTAACTGGAATAGTTACCGGAATAGTTTTTCCTACATCTGATACCACGATCAGACATGTATTTTTCTCTTTATCTATGCAAAAGAATAAAAACCATTTCTTATATTGAGCATTTTCATCATAGGCATGATTGATCACATTACTGATTGCTTCAGCAATAGCATTTTGTAAAACAAATCTAGCTCTTCTATCTGGTAAGATCATAGCTATTTGCTCTTCAATCTTTTCGTATTCCTCGCCTAAATCAGCGCTATCTCCCGATAAACACTCCCATCTATCAACAATATTAATAGTTTTACCAACATAAGGAGGCTGTTTAATAAGACTATGAATGCCTAATCTAGAGAACATAGCTTTTACTACATCCTTATCAGAGGTTCGTCCTAGTAATTCTTTTTTATTTTTTAACTTATCCAATTGATGTAAAAGGTAAATAACGCCTTCTGGCAACAATAGTTCTACATCCTTAAAATTAAGATATAAACTCTTATTAGCTCTATCTCTCAGCTTTATTTTTCTTATAGTTTCTAGAAATTTTTCTCTATGACCCATTTTAGCTAATGAGATTACAGATGAAAATTTTATTAAGCCGATATAAGTATGTGATCTTTTTTTACCTTCCTTTCTTATTTTTAAATCTGATTTTTTCTGACGAAGAATAGCTTTTTGATTAGGCTTTTTCACAAAAAATCCTTGTTTTTTAGACGGTAATCGAGCAGATATGATCTTATACAAATGAACTAATAAAAGAAATATATAAAAGGATTTAACATAAAATCTCTTATGCGAAATCTCAGGCAAAAATCCCAACCAAGGGTTGGGAGAGATAAAAATTGACCCTAAATCACGTGGCTAGATAGGTCATAATTATTTTATTAACTTTCCGCCTTGCTTAAGAACAATATATAAAAAATCTAAAATACATAAAACTGATAACACTAAGAATAATGATCGACTTACCAGATAGCCAATTTGTTATAAACATATAATCTAGAGATTGAAATAAAATAATAGTGTTTTTTTTCATTACTTTAGCTATACAAATCTGGTTTTTTATGTCCTTAGACATACTTGAAAAATACTCTATTCTTATGACCTTTTAAAATCTAATTTGTCTGAGCAAATCATGAAAATATTTTTCCTTACTTTAGTTGCTTTAGCTTTAACAGCATGTTCCAAACCTCATGATAAATATGTTGGTTACTGGCAACTTGAAGATACAAAATATCCAAAAGTTTTAGAAATCTATAAAGAGGGCAAAGAAACTTACATCGTAAATGAGAATATTCTTTCAGAAACTGATTGGTTTGGAAATAAAAAATCAGGAACGGTTTTAGAGAAGAAAGAAAAAGAACTTGGTGTGAATAACGGTTTAGCAGTTATCACATTCAACTTATCTGATGATGGAAAAACACTGCGAATTAGTAATCAACGCTATACCAAAATTAGTGAAGATGATGCAAAACAGATGATCACACATAAGAAAAACTGCGAAAGCTTAAGATTGAAATATAGAGAGGAAGCTAAAGCATTCAATATTTTTGCGCGAGATGCTCAAAAAGTCGAACAGGATAAAATTAAAGATAACTATCGAGAGCTCCAGAAAGAAATTCCTAATTGTAGTTTTGGAATCTAACTTATTTAAATATATTTAGGAAAATTTATGAAAAATTTCAAATTATTACCATTGTTATTTGCATCTCTTTTTGTAGGATGCGGCACAGTCGGAAATATGGTCATCCAGGATCAAACTTTAGAACAAAAGGCAGCCTTTGCTTTAAATACAACTTCAGACAAAGTGGCCATATCAAATAGACAAGGATCTATTGATGGCACGATAAACTTTGTAGCCACTGTAGGAAAAAAATCACATCAATGTTATATCACAACAGTTGGAGGAGCTATTAGTTCCCAGGCAGTTTGTTCGGGTTCTAACTCTGTAAAACAAAGTAGTGATAAGCAATGTAATGCTCTATTGAAAGCAGCAGGCCGCTGTTAATTTTTATGCAAAAGCTCAGGTTAATCCAGAGCTTTCTGTTCAATCTTATCATTGGCAGAGAACATACCTGGATTTGTAAGCCTGATATTTTCCTGACAACTTTCACACAGCATCAACCCGGCAAAAAGCTGTACATTCTGTCCATTTCCACAAAGCGTACATGGTTTTAAAAGTTGAATAATATTGTCCAAAATTAAGATTCCTTAGAAGAAAAGTTTTGTTCCGCATAATTAGCGGCCTTAGCTTGCATACTTCTAATTTCGTCTTTAGAAGCACCATTTTTCATTAATAACCATAAAAGCATCATGTATGTACTACTAAAATCCTCATAGTATTTTTCAGAAAAATTATTATCTTCCTCAAAATCATCTATTCGCTTTTCTAATCGATTCACCAGATCCTCAATACGATCTGCCTGCTGCTTAACAGCAATAGATTGAAAATCATTGGTCAAAATTTTACTGAATAATTTACTGGTTCTGATTCCTTCTGAATTAGCCAATTGATCGTAGAATTCTGCTACTTGTGGATCTAACCTGACTGCATAAGTTTTGACTTTTTCGCCCATAAATTACACCTCTTATTAAAATTAGATTTTGTACAAAATTAAAATTATATAATTCAAACAATTAAAATAAAATAATAGATAAATTACGTACAAACCTATTTGTACAGGATTAATTTATTTTAAAACAAAAACTTATTTAAATATAATACTTTTTTTATGTACAACCATGAGTACATAGTTTTTCTTAAATTTATC
>NZ_VPEJ01000067.1:0-3452 GCF_013417245.1 Acinetobacter sp. YH16042 | reverse complement strand
TTTTCTCTGATTACAAGCTCCCTTTCGATTTTAAACGGTAGGTACAGAGCATCCCGAATGGGTGCGAACTTTGGAGCTTTTGCTTTTCAAAAAGTATGAGCGAAGCGAATACATTACAAATGCTTTTGCTTTTAGATTTCACAAATAGGATTACCCAAAAACTGCCCCACGAAGCGAGGAACGAGCTTCAATAGAGTACGAGCTTTAGCGAGTACCTAGGGCAGTTTGCACTCCCCTCTCGAAAGGCTTTTAATTATTTTTAAAGCTTTTAAATGCTTTTAGATAAGCTGAAAACATTGATATGAGAGGACTACAGCTTATATAAGCACACAAATTCTCTTGTATAAGCACACAAATTCTCTTGTATAAGCACACAAATTCTCTTGTATAAGCACACAAATTCTCTTGATTTACACACATAAAATATATAGTGTGTAAATACACATTAATAATAACGTGTATTTAATATGAAGAATGGTTTAGTTGTGAAAGATAATGCATTAATAAACGCCAGTTATAATTTAGAACTAACGGAACAGCGTTTAGTCATGCTTGCAATCATTAATGCAAGGGAATTAGGGCGGGGTATTACGGCAGATAGCAAACTAGAAATACATGCTAGTGACTATGCAAAACTATTTAATGTATCACCTGATGCATCCTACAAAGCCCTGAAAGATGCCGTAAATAATCTATTTAACAGGCAGTTTAGCTATACAGCCGAATATAAAAAAACAGGGAAGGTAGGTATCGTTCGCTCTCGCTGGGTAAGCCGTATTTTTTATGTAGATGATTTGGCATTACTAGAAATTACTTTCGCACCTGATGTAGTTCCTTTAATCACTAGATTAGAAGAACACTTTACAAAATATGAAGCCAAACAAGTTGCACACCTAACCAGTAAGTATGCCACTAGACTTTATGAGTTATTAATCGCTTGGCGTGAAGTTGGTAAAACACCTGTTTTTGAACTACAACAATTACGTAAAAATTTAGGTGTTGAAGATGATGAATATCAACGTATGCACCATTTTAAAAGCCGTGTATTAGAAACTGCCATTACTCAAATCAATGAACATACAGACATAAAAGCCACTTATGAGCAACACAAGAAAGGGCGTACAATTACTGGGTTTTCATTCAAGTTTAAGCAGAAACAACAACCGAAAAAATTAGATTCTAAGCGTGACCCAAACACACCTGACTTTTTTATCAAAATGACCGATGCACAACGCCATTTATTTGCAAAAAAAATGTCAGAAATGCCTGAAATGGGGAAATATTCACAAGGTACAGAAAGCTACCAGCAATTTGCTATCCGTATAGCAGATATGCTGTTAGAGCCTGAAAAATTCAGAGAGCTTTATCCAATTTTAGAAAAATCAGGATTTCAGCCATGATTAAATTAAATAACCTATCAACCGATCTAAAGCATGTGACCGTTGAATACCTCGACATCGTAAATTATGAAATTGCGAGGGAAAATATATGCGGTTATATCTTCCTATTATCCCGACTATCCAAAGATGCCGAACCCACCGAAAAAATGCAGATGGAAAGCAAAATACAGAACTTAATTTACTATCGGGATAATTTACAAATCGAGGACAAGGACAATATTCAAAAGGTTTTAAATACGCTCATTCCAGAGTATCAAGCCGAACAAAAAAACCAAACAGCTAAGAAAAATTAGGCTTCAATATCGGGCAAATCAAAAAGCTGTCGATCTCTATTTTCTGTTAAATATTCGTTGAGTTCAGCGAGTATTTTTTCTTTATTGGCTTCATTTGCCTGCATTTTCTTAATCAAGTAAGAACCGAGCAAAATTTTACGCCGAGTATCATCCTTGCGCTCCTGTTCTTTCTTTTTGGTACGTTCTCTTGCTTCAATAGCCTGTTTCTGTGCTTTTAACTGTTTCAGCTTCTCTAACTGGGCTTCAATTTTCTTTTCGATATTTTCAGCAGATTTAGTCATAACGATTAATTTCGGAATATAGAAAACCACTCAAGCATAAGACCCTATGAATTGAAATTCAAGCGGGTAATATGCTATCGTGTTTTTCATGAAATGCGCACTTACGACTTGGATTTCATCCAAGTCAAAGTTTGCGTAAGGGGAATCCCCTTAACCCCAAAAAACTGCTACGCAATTTTTTAAAAGCAAAAGCATCTCAAGGCGACTGCATGGCAATCTATCATTGTTCAACTAAAACAGTTAACCGAAGTTCAGGACGAACTGCGGTTGCATCAAGTGCCTATCGTGCAGGTGAAAAACTAGAAGATGAACGCACAGGATTGACCCACGACTTTACGAGAAAAGACGGTGTCGCCCATTCCGAAATTATCTCAAATCTCGATGTCGAAATTGACCGTAGCCAACTTTGGAACTTGGCGGAAAAATCTGAAAACCGCAAAGATGCCCGAACCGCTAGAGAATGGGTCATTGCCCTACCTGATGAATTAGACGCAGATCAACGTAAGGACTTGGCAAAAGACTTTGCCAGGTCCTTAGTTGATCGCTATGGCGTGATTGCAGATTTAGCTATCCATGAACCCAGCAAAGGCGGAAATGATAAAAATCATCATGCCCATATCATGCTGACCACCCGAAAGGCTGAATTAGACCCTGAAAATAATCTGATTTTGACAACAAAGGCAGAGATTGAACTCAGCAACGCCAAAAGAAAGACCCTCAACATGGGTACAACCCAAGAGGACATTAAACAAATTCGGGCAATGTGGGCAGACTTAGCAAATCACGCTTTGGAACAAGCAGGACAACAGCAAAAAATTGACCACCGCAGCTATGCCGATCAGAACAACGGACTGCAAGCCACGATTCATGAAGGGACTTCGGTCACTCAATTACGCAGAAAAGGCATCGGCACCGAAATCAGCCGTTATAACGACAAGGTAAAACAGCACAACGCCCAATACCTGAATCAAAAAGAACAGCACAAAGAAACCACGCTACAGCGTGGCTTTAACCGTGTTGAGCAAGGCTTTGACCAATGGCAAAAAGACCAAGAAGCCAAACGCCTAGAGCTAGAACGCCAAGCGGAAAAACAGCGAGAAATGAAACGAGCCGAGCAAAAGGCATCACCTAATTTGAATAAAGGCGGATGGTCACGATGAGCAACCAAAACGATGATTTAGACGACCAGTTATATATTTTATTGGCATCCATGAAGGAATACAGGGAAGCCATAGCAGACGATAACAAGCGATTAGAGGCGTTTTACAACAAAGTGGCTAGCGGGATATTAGAGCAGAGCAAAAAAAACCTAAATAACGCAAATCAGGAAGCTACACGCGCCCTTCAAGGACGTATTCAGGAACTAGACAAGGCAGCCAGCCGTCTTAACTATCAATTCATTGCCGTGTTTGCCAGTGCCTTTGTAGCGTTGGTGATGGTGCTGTTCTTGGCGTTATTTTTATTTGTACCAAGTATGG
>NZ_VPEJ01000066.1:0-3548 GCF_013417245.1 Acinetobacter sp. YH16042 | reverse complement strand
AATATGCAAGTGTCAAAGCTGAATTTGAGCAAAAAAGGGTATCTTCGTTGTGAATTTTAAGTATGGATATGCGTTGTAATAGGTCAAGATATGTTTTGTTCCGTACAAAATAGTCCGCTACGCTCCCTATTTTATACTACACAAAACCCTCTTGCCCTCCCGAAGGTCGGGGGTAAAAAATCGCCCTTCGGTTGATTTTTTTTGAGAGTCTTTTTAAAGGAAAAAGTATGGACGAATTAGACAAGATGAACAGAACCGAGCGAATAGAAATTCGCTGTGATATCTTCCAAAAGGAAGTTATCAAGATGAAAGCAAAAGAGAGCAATATGTCTGTATCAGAATATATGCTCTATTGTGGTTTAGGCAGACAACTACCCAAACCAATGAGCGAAGCAGAACTTGAAGCCTTTAAAGAACTTCGACAGTTCCAAACCAACTTTGCGAGGATATCGAACTATATCAAGCAATACAATGATGAAGCTCTTAAAGCTGAAGTAAGGGAATTATTAGAACAGACAAAGAAGATTAAAATCTTGAAGTAATGGTAAGTTTAGCAAAAGCAACTAAGGGGAGTACTCAAGCAATTGATTACATCATGAATGATAAAGGGCAAGCCTTTGAGCTTGACCGAAATTTAGTAATGGGTGAAAATGGACAAGATATCCTATCAGAGTTTAGAGAGGTACAAAGCTTAAATACTCGTTGCGAAAATAACACGTACAGTATTGTTTTATCTCCAGACGCTGCACAAGTGAAATTTTCTAAAGATGAACTTTTGCAGTTAACTCGAGACCATTTGAAAAACTTAGGACTTGAAAACAATCAGTACATAGCCTATGTACATAATTCAACAGATGAGCAACACGTACACATTATTGCCAATAGAATTAGTTTAGAGGGTAAAGCTCATAGCGATAGTATGATACACAAGAAAGCTCACGAGAGTGCCGAAAAGCTTGCAAAAGAAAGGGGGTTATTTACAGCGGTTGAAGTCAAGGAAATGAAAAAGGAAATGACAAAAGACCTTAGAAAAGAGATAAGCAGAGCTTATACTCAATGCCGAAATAAGTCCACCTCAATAGAACACTTCCAAGAACTAATGCATAACAAGGGGTATGACATTAATTTGACGATAAATAAACAAGGAAATATGCAAGGCTTTCGAATAGTAGAAAGGCAAACAGGACAAGACTTTAAAGCTTCGGAGATAGGAAAAAATGTAAGACTTGCAGACTTAACCAAAAAGATAGAAGAAAACAAACAAACTATACAGCAAGCAAAAACAATACTTCAGACCCCTAAAATAGCCAATAGATTGCCCAAAGAAATAATGAAACAAGTACCCCCAACCCTTAACGTAGCTTTAGATATGGCTATAAAAGTGGTTGAGTATGCAAAAGACTTAGTACAGACATTAAGCAGAGGACACGGAATAGGATATTAAAATAAACGATATGAGCGAAAAGAGAATATCTAACGAAACGTTAGGAAAAGTAGTAGTACAAGTAGTGAAAGACCTTGAAAAGAGCCTTAAAACGCACGAAAAGACACAGAAAGAACAACAAAATGAATTACGAGAGATAACAAACAAAGCTGTAATCCAATTACGTGGAGAGTTAGACCGTATAGAGAGCTTTTCAGTCGATTTAAAGCCTTTAGACGAAAAGATGAAGAACTACATCAACGAAATAGAGAAAGCATCAGAAAAGGCAAAAAAGGAGTTTCAAACGCCTATGCTTGGAATGCGAGTAGTAGGAATATTTGCTTTTGTTTTATTGGCTGTGTTAGCCTTTTCTTTTTTCACTAGTAACCAAGCCAAAGAGCTTAAAAAAGAGCGAGAAAGTAAGGAGCGATTTATCGAGTTTATTAAGGCTGATGAAAAGAGAATAAAAGAGTTCAATGAGTGGGCGAAGCAATAGAACTTGTTTTGTTCGGAAAATGCTAAAAAAACCTACATGCTTTTTGCGAGAGCAAAAAGACCCTTGAGCGATACTTTTCGACCCCCCTCTTGATAAGTTAGCATTACTGTCCCCAAAATGAAAAAAAAGCGTTACTTTTGGTAACATCTAAAAACAAAAAAAGCTATCTAATCGGGCTGGCAGGCCCATATGATTTGATAGCTTGTTTAAGTCTTTTTACAATGGCAAATTTACTACAAAAAAGGGATACCTCAAAGGATACCCTTAAAAAAAAGCAATGGTCTAAGTACGTCAGCAAGGGGATATCCTTATCGCTGATGAATTTCAATCCAAAGTCTAAACTTTTCAAATCTTATAAGAATAGTACTTATTGTGCTGAAACACTTCTAACTAATGAAGTGGGTAAAATACACACGACTTATTGTAAAAATCGTTGGTGTTTAACTTGCAATAGGATAAAGACCGCACGCCTTATCAATGCTTATCTACCTCAATTGGAGGAATTATTTCAACCTGTATTTGTAACTCTTACGTTACCTACTGTTGTGGGGGAAGAACTTGTTATGCGTATTGCTGAAATGGAGAAAGAATGGAGGGCAATTTATAAATTGACCAAAAGGTCAAAGTATCAAAAAGTATATCAAATTTTTAAGGGTATTCGTAAGGTAGAATGCACTATTCGTCCAGGAGGATTATACCATTATCATTTTCATATTATATTAGACGGTTGGGTGGAGGGAGAATGGTTGATATCACAATGGTTAAAACGTTTTCCTGAAGCTAATAGATTGGCTCAAGATATTCGTTTTGCGGATGAATTTAGCTTTAAAGAGCTTTTTAAGTATGCTTTTAAAGCTGAAGTAAAAAGCGGTTCTAAAACAAATGCAGAGCGTTATGATCTTGTATTTAATGCTTTGAGGGGAAAGAAAACAATATTTCCTTTTGGAGGGATTAAGCCTATAGAAGAAGATTTTGATGAGGATGATTTAACCGATGCTATTGTACTTGAGGGAATGGCAAATCGCATTTTTAAATGGTGTGTAGATGATTGGTATGATAAAGAAAGCGGAAATGCACTTGTTGGCTTGGCAATTCCCGAAAAGGTTAAAAAATTGACCGATTACCCAAAGTAATTATAATTTAATTTTGTTGAAAATTTAACTTTTTTTTGTTTTTATATTTTATTTTATATACTTTCAAACACAAATATTAAATATAATTATTATGAAAAAATTATTTATTCCGTTTTTAGTTGTTTTTTTATTTACTTCTTGTTCTTCTGATAATGTAGAAGAAGTATCTTCTTTAGATTTAAAAGGAAAAAAATATACTGAAAAAATAGAAGAAGATACTTCTTTAGATTTAAGAGTAAGAGAAAATATTGAAAAAATGGAAGAAGAATATTATTCTATAGATGTAGATTATAAAGAAAAATCTTATGATGTTTTTTACAATAATAATAAGGATGTTTTAGATTTATTAGATAATAGTAAGAGAGATATAATTAAAAATATGATTGTAGAAAAAGACTATATATCTGTATATTATGATTTAAAAGAAAAAGGATTAATAAATCAAGATGAATTAGAATTATTTTTAGGGTTTACTAAAGATTTTGATTCTTCATTT
>NZ_VPEJ01000065.1:0-3694 GCF_013417245.1 Acinetobacter sp. YH16042 | reverse complement strand
GAACAGCCCAAAGAATGATTTCACCTTGAAAGTGCCGACCGTGGAAGGGATTCATCTGCTGTATCTCGAAATAAATAAGATATTTAGCTTATCATGTCAGCCTATTTGCAACAGTGCCCAACTTGCGACACTAAATTGGGTAGATTGGTTCAATAAAGAGCGTGTACATAGTGCACTAGGTTATGTATCACCTTTTGATTTTGAAGCAATGTACTATGATAAGATTAACCCGTTAGGTCAGGTGGCCTAACTTAAATAAAAAACTCTCCGACAAACCCGGTACGGTTCACCTTTATCTTTGTTTGTGATGAATACATTAGCAAGTTCCCATTTAGGTGCTGCATGAGAGAGAATTGGTAAAGATAGACAGAGTCCTAAGATAAACTTTTTCATTAATTGTCCTATGAAATCTCATAATGATTTGTTAAATCATAACTTAATTTATTGCTGATCTAGCTTAGCTTATAATTAATTTGAATTATTTTTACGTTGTTTGAGAACTTCTAATCCTAAATCCTTCCAAATTTGCCATTTCATATCATTTGGGTCTATTTCAGCAGTTTTAAGCAGAATTCCAAGTAATTCGGCTGGGTCACGCTGATCAAGGTTAGCAATTTCAAAAAGTGCGCCTAATTGAATGAGATGACGTGTACGAGCTTTTCGTTCAGCTTCCTTTTCTGCATTCAGTAATTTTCTGACTGCTATCTTCTGTTTATTCGCTCGATCTATGGCTTTTTCAGCTTTGATCAAGGCATTCAATTTTTTCTCTTGGTCGGGAGTACGGTATTGGATTTGAGCTAATTCTAATAAAAGCTTTTGTGCATCACTGGGATTCTTTAAAGCAGAAATGTAGGTAATTTTTTCAGACAGCCAATCATTATTCATATTCAATTCCTTAATTCATATACCGCAAAAGCACAGGCTCAATACTCAAAGAACGATAACAAAATAATTACGTCCAAGGTACGCAATTTTGTTAAAGTCGTTCTAGAGATTGTCGCCTGTACTTCCATCAAAAATTTGATGGCGCGCTTAGACGTTTCTCAATTTCATTGAGAAACCTAAGCACGTTAGGGACTTCATCCCTAAAACCCTGAAACTTCTTTTTTTCGTTCAATTGAAAATTGAATGAAAAAAAGAAGTACCAAAGCTAGGAGCAACAGCATGCAACTAAAACAGGTATTGGGAAAAATCAAAGATATTAGTTTTGGCGTGATCGCAGCACCGCTAATTATCATCATTATGATGTGGGCTTCGATACTTGATCAAAGAGCGTTTAAGAAAGAGCGCAACCGAAAAAAGGAACAGGATAAAACCTAATGGCGATTGCTCGTTTAAGTGTCAAAGTCGGTAAGGCAGGTAAAGCAGCACCGCATGCCGAATATATTGATAGGGATGAAGAAAAGAAGCTGAAACAGGAACAATCAGAAACTGACCTTGAACATAGTGACTATGGAAACATGCCGAAATGGGCTGAACATAATCCGATTACCTTTTGGCAGGCAGCCGACCTTTACGAGCGTAAAAATGGCAGTACCTATCGAGAATATGAAATTGCCCTACCTAGAGAGATGAATGCCGAGCAACGCCTAGAACTGGTTGAGGACTTCATTCAGTCTGAGATCGGCTCAAAATATCCGTATCAGTTTGCGATTCATAACCCTAAAGCAATGGACGGCAACGATCAGCCCCACGTCCACCTCATGTTTAATGAACGTCTGCAAGATGGAATCGAACGAGATCCAGAGCAATATTTCAAACGCTATAACAGCAAAAATCCTGAACGTGGCGGAGCTAAAAAAGACAATACAGGCAAGAGTTACCAGGAACGAAAAATTGATATTAAAGACCTACGCCAAAGATGGGCGGATTTATGCAACAGCCATTTAGAAAAACATCAAATTGATAGCCGTATTGATATGCGAAGCTACAAAGAGCAAGGCATAGAGAAAGAACCCGAAAAGAAACTGTTACCAAGCCAAGCCAAAGACCCTGAAATTAGGGAAGCCCTACAACAATCACGTACAGCCTATAAAGAGCTTGAGCGACTAGACTTAGGCGACCCCAAACAAGACCTGAAAGACCTCAAAAACAGCCCAATTTCAGATAAAGAAATTAAACAGGGTATTGAGAGCTTTAAGGCTGATTTTGACAGCTTTAAACAGCTTGCTTTGGAACAGTACAAACAGCAGCAGAAATTAGAAAGAGAGCAACAGAAAACAATGAAGTTTAGAGGGATGAGCCGATGACACCTGATGAAAAAAAGCTATATGCACTGATGGCAGTTGCAGAACAACAGCAGAACCTAGTCAATCAGGCCGTTAAAGAGCTTCAAATCACGAAAGAACACATTCAAAGCACTATTGCTGGGCAAACCCACCACACTATATCAAAAGCGGTAAATGAGGGCTTACAGGACGGTACAGCAGAACTTATTAAGACCGCTAAAGCGCTTGGACGCTTGAAAAACTCGATTGAATCAGCCAATGATCAATTTTCATGGAAGTTAATCACCACTTTCTTAGGTGTTTTTTCAGTTCTCATACTGACTATGACGTGGCTATTTGCATCTTATATTAAGCCTTTAGAGAATATTCCAAAGATCGAGAGTTTAAGGCAGCAAGGTATTCAGTTTGATATTCAAAGTTGTGCCGTTGGAGAAGAGTCCAAGCCCTGCGTCCGAGTGATGAAAGAGCAGTGTGGCTATGGGAAGCATGGGGATTTATGCGTTATTGACCCCAAATAGCTGAATCTGAAAATGAAGGCTCTAAGCACTCATTTATAATTTTTATTATGTTTAAAATTAGTGGAAGTTAAGGAAATTATTATGTTAAAGCAATCAAGTTTAGAAAGAACAGAGTTTAAGGAAGAAGAACTTGCGCCCATTAAAAAGCTTGATTTGAATGATTTGAAAGTTCCTATGCCTAAAAACCTTGATCAGTTACTGATTTGGACATCCGAACTGGCTCAATATAATTATGCTCAATTCCTTAACCAATCCGAACAGCTAAAACTTGTTGATGAAGACAACCTGGAAGAACAGGCGGAAATCAGTCAGAAGCTTAGGTTCTATAGAGGTAATGCGCTTATAGAAAACCAAATCAAAGATTTCTATTTGAAAAAGTTACTTGATCAAGGAGAGGCAACAGTCAAAGGTTATATTAAAAGTCCGACTAAGAAAAATACCCGATATGCTGTAATTTCTTATCATGACTATGATTTTGTAAGCTTTGCTACTCCAGAGATTCTTAATAAATTTCCAGCCGATCTCATCAATTTCGTGCAAAAGGAAACACCTAAGACATTAGCGGACATATATCCTGAAGAAGCCGTGTTCTTATCAGCTATCAAAAAATTTATAAAACCTTTTAAGGAACAGTATAAAAAATTGGCTGATAAGAACAGGGAAATTAAGGAGCACAATACAGTTGCTCATAAAATTTATATAAAAATTAAAAATAAGGAAGCAACTCTGCAAAAGCCAACAGAGTCAAAGCCTAAAGAATCTAATCCAAAGACTACTGAAAATAGTGCTGTACCAGTAGAAATGAAGCAGGTGGCCATTCAGAAAAATATGGCTCCACAAGAAAAGCCGATTACAGTGATTAAGAAGCGAAAGTTTGCTGTAAACAAAGAAAAGTAAATTTTAATTTAAAAATACAAAGAAAAAGCCCATCGAGTATTGAAACTCGAC
>NZ_VPEJ01000064.1:0-3728 GCF_013417245.1 Acinetobacter sp. YH16042 | reverse complement strand
AATGATTTTTAATTCTATTCGACGGAGTCTTACATCTAGGGGTGAATAAAGGGATTAGCCTTCGGCTGGAGGTACTTTTGTTTTGGCAAAAGTACCCAAAACCATTGTCATCCGCAAAACTCGTTCACTAGCGTCAAATTATTCAAAGTATCGCAAAAACATTTTTGATTAAAAGTAGTCCTGTCTCAAACACTTGCGGATGACGTTACCGCGTATCATATACTTTTATTTAAATCAAATTACGCTTCTGGTGTTACTGCGTAACATCAGTAAGTAAATAAAAAAATCCCCGCAACGAATGCAGGGATTTAAAAATTAACGTGATGACTTGAAGGTGGACGTAAAACTTTGAGCTTCACGTTTTGCATCTGGGTCACTCGGCATTGGGTATGGTGCAGCAGCTCGAACAGCAGCCTCAATACTGGCTTTCATATCAGGGTCACTAGAGTTCACGATCACTGATCGAACTGAACCACTTTCCGTAAGGGTAACGCGAGCAGTCGCCGTTTTACCTGCAGAGTCAGAAGGCGTATCCCACGCACGCTTAATCCTATTTTCAAAATCACGTTTTGCTGTTGAAGCAATTTTCTTCGCTTCAGCTTTTTTCTGTGCTGCTTCTTCAGCTGCTTTTTTTGCAGATGAAGCTTTGGCTTCTTCGGCTGCACGTTCGCGTGCTTCGGCATCGGCTTTTGCCTTTGCATCAGCCTTAGCTTTGGCATCAGCATCTGCTTTACGTTTTGCAGCTTCTGCATTGGCCTTAGCTTTGGCATCAGCATCTGCTTTACGTTTTGCAGCTTCCGCATTGGCCTTGGCTTTCGCATCAGCATCAGCTTTACGTTTTGCAGCTTCTGCATTGGCTTTAGCTTTTGCATCTGCATTGGCTTTTGCCGTTGCTGCAGCTTTGGCTTTGTCAGCTTCTGCTTTTCTTAATGCATCGGCACGGATTTTTTCAGCCTTGGCTTTTGCATCAGCATCTGCTTTACGTTTTGCTGCGTCAGCATTGGCTTTCGCCGTAGCATCTGCTTTTGCCTTAGCCGCATCCGCTTTGGCTTCTTGTTGCGCTTTTAGTTTTGCAGCTTCAGCCGCTTTAGCTTGTTCTTGAGCACGCTTTGCATTGTCCGCAGCTTTTTGTTCAGCAAGCTGCTGTGCTTTTGCCGCAGCGCGTGCCTGTTGAGCAGCAATCTGTGGATCTGCCTTAGGTGGTTCTGCTGGCTTAGGTGGTGCAGCCGTTGGAATCTCGGGTGCTGGTTCAACGCTAGGTTCTGCTGTTTGCGTGATTTGTTCAGCTACATTTTCATGCGCGGTTTCATCAAACTCTGTGACTTCACGTGTTACAGGTTTTAAATCTTCCGGTTTTACCAAAACAGTGGTTATTTTTTTAGGGGGCTCAGGTGGTTTACTCATGCCAAGATAAAGTAAGCCAACCACAGCGACGATATGCACACCTAGTGTGAAACCAATCGCAACGGCTTTTTGTTTAAAAGGCGGCTTTTTGAAATCTTTCATAAATTATTTTAATGGCTCAGTCAGTAAACCTACTTGTGTTAAACCTGCATCTTGAAGGGCAGACATGAGTTTCATGACTTCACCATAAGGACGAGATTCACTGCCGTTAATCAGGACACTCATTTGCTTTTTCTGTTCGTTCGCTTCATTTTGCGAAGCCGTTAAAACAGATTTTAGTTCATCGAGTGTGAGTACATCATTTTGATGATTTTTATCTTCGAGTTTGATCGTACCATCCGCCTCAAGTGTAACAATCGCAGGGCGATCTTCCGCTTGCATAGGCGTGCCATTCGCCTGTGGTAAGTCGACTTTGACACCTGTGGTGATCATAGGTGCAGTGACCATGAAAATCACCAATAAAACCAACATGACATCAATATAAGGTACGACGTTCATGTCACTTTTTAATGGTTTTTTGATGCGCTCAAAGCGTCCAGAACGTTGAATAGCCATTAGTCATCGTCCTGAGTTGAACCTACAGACTGGCGTTGTAATAACGCAACCATTTCTTCGGCAAAAAGTGCACGATCGTTATAAACGGCTTCACCTTTGGCTGTGAAATGGTTAAATGCAAGTACAGCAGGAATCGCTGCAAAAAGACCAATTGCCGTTGCAATCAATGCCTCTGCAATACCAGGAGCAACCGTAGCAAGGGTGACTTGGTCAACATCTGCCAAACCAATAAAGGCATTCATAATGCCCCAAACGGTACCAAATAAACCAACATAGGGAGCAACTGAGCCAATACTCGCAAGCGCGCCTAAACCATTTTCTAAATGTCCTTGGTCACGGCTTAAACCCACGCGAAGAATACGTTCTGTACCTTCAATTGATTGTTCTGCACTGGCATTACGTTTTTTAAGTTTGAAAAACTCGCCTAAACCTTGATAGAAGACATCTTCAAGGCCAACACGTTTCGAGTTGAGCTGAGCATTGTTGTATAAAGTGTTGAGTTCGGCGCCAGACCAAAAGATTTTTTGGAAATGTTCATCATCGGCCTGCGCTTTTTTATAACTCATGTGTAACTTGGCAATCAGATACCAACTGAATAACGAAGCTAAGAGCAGCAGGAGCATTACCAGTTGTACGACAGGACTTGCTTGTAAGATTAGGTCTGAAACTTTGAGTGTTGATTCTAGTTGAGTTGCCATAGTTACTACATGTGCCAAATAATTTTTTTAATCTTGTTCCAATTCTTTCAGAATCAGTTCACGTATTTCATCAGGAAGGCGACGGGGTTTCATCTCTGCACTGATACATGCCAATTCTACCTCACCTGATGCCAGCATAATATCACCACGATAAATATTTTGTTGCAACACAAATGACGTAGCCTTACACGAAACTACACTTGCTGTAACAGTAATCAGGTCATCCATTAATATAGGACGTGAATATTTCACATTAATTTTATGAACGACAAAGTTGTAATCTTTTTGATGCCAATAATGGTCTACACCTGAAGCGCGTAGCCATTCTGTGCGGGTACGTTCCATAAAGCGAATATGATTTGCGTGGTAAACAATGCCACCTGCATCTGTATCTTCAATATATACACGAATGTTGAATTCGAATTTATTCGCCATGAGAGTGTTCCGTCTTTATAAAATCTGAAAAATATTGGTCTGCACTTCAGCAAAGAATTAGAGCATTTAAAAATGGCGATAATTCAATGATTCGTCAAGTGCTTCAATGACGGGCAGTTTAGCACCGTGAGTCATCAGTCCAATGGCACAAGGTTTCAACTCACGTAAATCTTTAACTTTCGTAGTTGTAATTATTGGTTAAAAAGTGGCTGCTTTTAATTTGTTTGTTCATCTAATTTAAATTTTGCATCGACAAAATCCTGTAGATGAGCTGCTAAATATCCCGCAATATGAAAGTGAGTTTCTTCCATTTTCTTTTTCTGTTGCTTTGGAAGTAATGCTTTTAAAGATTCATACATATACGTTAAGCAGCAAAAGCCAAGGCCAATAACTACCATGAGTAAAAGTTTATTAGGTAGATCTATCCAGAAAAACACATAAACGAGTATGACTAAAGCAAAGAATGAGAAGCTGAAATACAACGTATTAATTTTTGCTGGCTTAAAGTTTTCCTTGACCAAAGCTTGTACGTCGTCGTGATAGTACGTCCCAATAAAAATGAGGGCAGAAGCATAGTTGAAGCTCAGGTTTTTTATACGATATGTAGAAGGCGATTGCTTAATAGTTAAAATATTA
>NZ_VPEJ01000063.1:0-3731 GCF_013417245.1 Acinetobacter sp. YH16042 | reverse complement strand
GCGGCGAGCACTACCAGCGCAATCATGCGGAAAACAGCACCATTGCTGGGCTGAAAGGAGAAAACCGCCGGAAAGCCCTCAGCTCAAAAAGACGCCGAAAAGGCGCTGTTATCTGATATAGGCTATTTGTGCATTGCCCAATTACGGATCGTATTACGATGTACATTCAGCATCGCCGCAATAGCTTTCTGAGAATATCCATTCTCCAGCATACATAGCGCCATGAAACGCTTGTCATCGTAGGCTTCGCCTTTAGCGATACCACCTTTCCGGCCTCTCTTGGCCTGTATTTCTGGGGTGTGCGTATCAGCCACATACTGTGCGAAAGTTTCCGGCGTGAAGTTCCTGTGCGTGTATTTCGCAATGCTCTTGCCAATAGCCCGACATTCAGGCGGAGAAAGCGGAACGGGAAGCGATGCGTTGTACATTTCGACACGCTGAATCACGGCATCAAGCCACTGTGAGAATGCTGGCCAGCCCTGACGAATCGCCCTGTAAGCCCATTTGCGCGTCATTTCGAACAGATGGCAGTTTCGCCCCATCCCGTAATGTTTATCGATGCTACGGCGCGCTGAGGCGCTCAAATCGAGATAATCAGCCAGTTCATCGAGGGTATAGGCCTCCTCGCGCCACTCCATCACCTGCCATTCCAGGTGGAACGGATTTTTGCAAATCAGTCCGCTGTAGTTCACATCTGCACAAAGTTTCTCACACAGCGAACGTTCAATCGCAGCGGCGTATTTCAGCGCCTTAACCGAGCTGTCCGGCGCGGTTCTCACGGCGATATTGAGTGCGTAGAGCAGGTGAGCATGACCGTTCACAGGATTTTTTACGGTGATGTTCGGCGCGGGAGCGTTCCGGTCGCTCCAGTCAATCGCAGCTCCTACACGGTCAACGTCAAAAACCAGCCAGAACTGCGCATGAGGCTGGTTCTGCTGGATGTACCGCGCAAGAAGCGCACGCCCTTTGCCGGAGATGCGAAGACCAAAAGCGAGATCATCCGTGTGATAGGGACGGTGGGGTAAATTTTCTTCGAAGTATTGAAGCGCGGCGCTCATGTGTTACGATTCCTTCCAGGTTATCGACCGACATCGCCCCTGTATTTTCGTGAAAGTCTTGGCGGATAGACACGAATTTCAGGGGCGTTTGTTTTTCAGTCGCTTACACTACCCCCAACAACAAAACCTGTCGAGCCTTCCCGCAAAAACGATCCATTTACCATAACTCCTGTTGTACGAACCCCTTAAAACGCTCTCAATCGCTTTCTGACGCAAAAAACGCAAAAATACAAGGAAACACCAGGGCAACCCCGAAAAATGCGTCAGAATTATTTTTATGGGGCTGCATAACTATGCACAAAAGTGATTCGCGAACAGTTTCAACCGTTCAGAAGGGCGAATGGGTCAAAACAGCAAATTTTCTCATCCATATCCTTGCATAGATGGATAAAACAGTTCGATATCAGCATCAGACACAATAATTGCCATAGTTCATCCCACCCTCTCTCCAAAGCAACATGACTAAAAAACAGTCTTGGGATAGTTTGTTTTCTGAGCTCCATGTACCCCACCTTTTTAGGAAATCGCTTAAAAGGTTTAGTCTCACAACAACCTGAACACAGCTCTAGATAACATTTATCGAATACAATAAAATACCACTTATAAAATAGGTGGTTTATTTATAAGTAATATTTCTTGACAATATAGGTTCTTAAAATGGAATATATTGATAAATCGACACTAAACAGCAAAGAAAAAATTAGACAAGCAATCGAAAAGAAAATAAGGGAAATAAAAGGTTACACGCCACGAGTCGGTATTTTTGGATCAACTGGCGTAGGTAAATCATCATTATGCAATGCATTATTTGGTCGTGATGTAGCCCCAGTCAGTAACGTCGCTGCTTGCACAAGAGAGATTCAAGAAATTCATATCAAGCCAGAAGATGGAAATGAGGGAGGACTTACGATAATAGACTTTCCTGGTGTTGGTGAAACCTTGGAAAGAGACAAAGAATATTATAATCTATACAAAGAGAATGTTGCAAAGTTAGACCTAGTTGTATGGGTAATAAAGTCTGATGAAAGGGCTTACGCAATTTCTCAAAAGGTATATAACGATATATTGCTACCTAATATAAAAAAATGTCCTGTTGTATTTTTCATAAACCAAATAGATAAAATAGAACCAACAGAAGACGATGAAGGTGAACTTCTTTGGGATAAAAAGAAAAACGAGCCGACAAAAGAGCAGTTAGCTAGTGTAAATGAGAAAATACTAGAAGTAAGTACTGCCTTTTCTGTTCCTGCTTCATACATTATACCTACATCAGTCAAAAGAAAGTTTAATATTTCTAAAGCAATGGAGACAATAATAGACATCCTCCCAAAGGAGAAAAAATATGCTCTCTATCGCGAAGCAGGAGAAGAAATAAAAACAGAAAAAATGGCAGAAAGCGCAGAAAAGGGCGTATGGGACACCATTAAAGAATGGACAGGTGAAGCCTGGGATAACGTAAAGGATGTAGTTGTTGAAGTAGTAGCTGCAACTGTTGTTGCTGCAGGTAAGAAAATACTATCAAAACTTAAATTCTGGTAATTCATTAAGATTCAGGATGATTACTATCCTGAATCTTAGTTATCAACGTTTCTTTTTCCAAGATCGGTTTTATCCGATGTGAACAGCGAACAATTCAAACACCTCACAGAGCGCGTCAGTTTTTCCGGCTCTTACCCGTGACAGTTTTCTCCGCCAGTTTATCTTCCAGTGTCACAACTTTCTGATACAGCCGCCTGCCAGAAATGGGAAGGATTATCCCTGGCCCATTCCGGCATGTTTCCGTGCTCCGTGTATTCCAGATCTTTCCGTTTCGCATACTCCCCTTTGCGCTCGATGTAATCGGCGTGGTTTGCAGCCTGTCCCTTGCCTCCAAATTTAACGCTGAGGTGATAGGTTGCCACGGTTTCAGCCCTCCGCAGGAGCGCACTGTTTCTCGACGAAGGAGAGAAACATATAAGTGCGCTTCCTTCTAATTTCACGAATTAGAAGGAAGATACCCCCCTGCACCCACCGACCGCAAGCGATATACTGCACGACCACAACACACCGCAAAAAACACCAGGGAGCACCACGAACATGCGCATCAGCAACATCGAATGGCTGAAGAAACGGATCGGATTCATCAGGAAGCTCGGAGAACAGACCGCACGACAGAGACAGATTATTGACCTGCTCGACAACGAAGCAGGACTCACAGAACAGGAACGCAAACTCCTCCACGTACTGGCAACAGCGGAAAAAAACGACTTACAGGCACAGGAGAGCGAACGAAAACAGGCGGTCCAAAAACGAATCGAGGGAAAAAAACAACGACGAGAACGCAATCACCGGCTCTTTCTCGCGGCTGGGCTACTGATCGAAGCAGGACTGGTAGACACAAAAACAGGCGAGCTATGCTATAAAAAAGACAGGATATTACAGGCACTTAAGGAACTTAAGTACGATCTGGAGACATCCCCAAACCCAGACGCGTAAGTGCCTCCATCCGTGTTCCGATTCCCTGGTGCTTCCTCGCTCATTCGCTCGCTACGCTCGGTCATGAGACTGCGGCGAGCACTACCAGCGCAATCATGCGGAAAACAGCACCATTGCTGGGCTGAAAGGAGAAAACCGCCGGAAAGCCCTCAGCTCAAAAAGACGCCGAAAAGGCGCTGTTATCTGATATAGGCTATT
>NZ_VPEJ01000062.1:0-3758 GCF_013417245.1 Acinetobacter sp. YH16042 | reverse complement strand
ATGCGGTTTTGTTCAGTCTTATTTTCTGCATAGTGAATATAAGTTTCATCAAACACCACACTTTCACCATCACGCCATGAATAACGCTGACCATCGACATCAATAAAGCAACGATCATCATTCGGCGTTAGTAGCCCCAAGTGATAACGCAATGAACCAGCATACGGGTCACGGTGACGTACCAAACGGCTGTCCGGCGCAAGCTCAGTAAACATTGCAGCTTTAATTGAAGGCAACGTTTTCAGCAGTTCTGTGGTTTTAGGACAAAGCTCTGCCGCAGAAGGATGTGCAGAGTCATACCATTTCAAATAGAAACGTTTCCAGCCGGTTTTAAAAAAGGAGTTAAAACCTAAATCATCATAACTACTCGACGCTTTGATGCCACCTTGTTCATATAAAGCTTGCGCTTCATCGCGAATCATTTCCCAGTTTTCATCCAAGACTTTCAAATCTTTAAAATGCTGAGTGTCAATATAAGGCTGACTTGGCACTTTAGAAAACATATACATCAGAAAATTAATCGGCGCGAGCAAAGTCGAGTGATCAAAAAACTGGCGGTAAAATGAGTGACGAACTTTGCCGCGTTGTTGAATATAAAACGCAGAAATGACAAAGATCGCCAGGATAATCCACTTAATCATATGAGGACCTGGTACTTGTAAGCAAAATGCTTAAATCGAGAGAATTTTTTAAACGGCGTAATAATAACATAGTGATCCATTTTGCTTAAATAAACGCCATAGAACACTGCGTTGCAGGAAACAATGTCTTGAAGCTATAAAGTCGATTGACCATTCTGCCCAAAATATCCTTGCATTTTTCTTGAAAAATTCTGCAATTTCTCTATATAGAGGCACTTGCAAAACTCCACAAACAGCCTGAATTAACATTTTTTGAAAAAAGTTGTAGATGTTAAAATGAGCTTCTAAACCAACACCCTAACATCTACAGCATGAATACTACATTAAGCCCTTTTCTCAAACAACGGTTTCAAGCCTTACAATACGAACTTATTCCTTTAGTCGCAGCCGATTTAGACGGCATCAGCTCAAAGCTCGAACGCATTATTCGTGTGCTCGAGTGGAGTGACATCGAATCCTTGGTATACCAATATCAAGGGTGTGCTGTGGGAAGACCTCCTGCTGACCGCTGCGCTTTGGCATGTGCCTTTATTGCAAAAGCTGAACTTGGTATCGTCACCACACGGGGCTTGATTGAACGCCTAGAAGTTGATCGTAGATTGCGGCGAATTTGCGGCTTCAATCTGTATAAAAAACTACCCAGCGAAGGGACATTTAGCCGTGTTTTTGCTGAATTTGCAGCGCGTAAACTAACCACTCGCGTTCATGAGCAGATGGTGAAGTCCAATCTTGCGGATACGTTAATCGGTCATATTAGCCGTGATGCAACCATGATTCCAGCACGCGAAGGTGTTGAGAAAATAGTTCTCCCTCCTGTTGTAAAACCGCCTGCCAAAAAACGAGGTCGCCCTGCATTCAACTCGCCTAAGACCTTGACCACTAAAATATTAACTGCCATTCAGATTCAACTCACACAGACACTTCCTGAAATGCTCCGAGATTTACCTACGGGCTGTTCTGTTGGCACAAAAACGAACTCAAAAGGGTATTCTGAGAGTACCAAAGGCTACAAGCTTCATTTAGATACAGCATGTTGTGGTGTAGTGATCAGTGCTTATCTGACGGGTGCGGTCGTTCATGATAGTCGTGTTGCCCTGCCGTTATCGTTGATGAGTGAACAGCGTGTTACGGCATGTTATGAGCTGATGGATGCAGGTTATTGTAGTACGGATATTCGAGAGTTTGTGAGATCAAGAGGTCGTGTTCCGTTGATTGATCACAACAAGCGTCAGGGTGAAAAAATAGAATTTTGCAAAGCGGAAGCACAGCGATATAAAACCCGTAGCAGTGCTGAACGCAGTAATGCCCGTTTAAAGGATGAGTTTGGCGGTCGGGTGATTTATTATCGAGGTCACGCTAAGGTGATGAGTCATTTGATGTTTGGTTTGATTGCTCAAACAGCCGATCAATTGATGCGACTTTTGAGGTGACGACAAGGCAATTGATTAAGTGCTTAATGATTGAATATTTGACACAGGTCAACGCATCAGCTTGTTTAAGATATGGAGAAACAAGATGATTGATCCCTAAAATCATAGCGCAACTCGGGTTTGATTAAAAAAAAGCCTCTTTTTTAAGAGGAGCTACAGCTGTGTCGGCTGGGACAATAATTTTGCAAGTTCTTCTTAATAATATCTTTTCTAAAAAAACTATTCTCGAAGTCTATTCTGACCTACAAGATCTTCCATTAACCCCAAAATACAAAAAAGATATCATTGCCTTACGTCGCTCCCTCGAAAGAGATCTAACCAATAATCCCAATAAAGCTTTTTCTATGAAAGAAGTCGCAACAAAGGACAGAATGTTTATTCGTCCTTTGAAAATAGATCCGACTCAAATTGAAAAAGTTACGGAAATGAAAGGAAAATCTATACTTCTTGTCGATGATTTATTGGCAAGTGGTACAACCTTAACAAGTGCTTATAACTTACTTAAAGAAATGGAAATAAGTGAACAAATTGAAGCAATCTGTCTTTTAGGAAAACTGGGCAGTAAATAACTAGAAATCATTCAATGTCACCAAAAATCACTAAAAATCACAAAAGTTAATGTAAACTTTTATTTATAACTGTATACTACAGATAGACCATTCATGTGCTCAATGGTCTTTAAAGATAGGGCTAACGCCCAGAGCCCGGCAGCACCGTCAAGCGAGGTCAGACTGTAAGAGTCAAATATCGTTTATCTAGGCACGGCTAGTAAAGTTTCAAACAAAAAGCTTAATAACTTAAATAAGTTGTTAGGCTTTTTTGTTATTCATAACTATAATTCAAATAAATTCAATATTTTATAAATCTAAGTATGACAATCGTTATATCTATCTCTGTAATTATTGCTTTCATTATTTATCTTAAGCTTTATAACTCACATCCATATTTCTTACTTGATAAAGATGGCGTAATCAAAAAGGAACATCGCAGAACTTTTTGTCATCCATTTATACATTTAGATCCAAATGATTTTAATGATCTCAAATCAATACATCATTCTTACTTTCCTAATGGAAGCTACGAGACTAGATACTATTCATCTGATGGACTAAACAATACCTTATTTATCAAAACTTCAATAGAATTTAATACATATCCAAATGGACAACCATGTGATTTAGTTTTTCCTGTCAACTTTGTGATCCACAAACTAAATGACTCTCCAGAAACGTATATTATGTATTTATCAGAAAGATGCGGCATTAAGGACATGACTCTGAAAGGTGATTTTTATAAAGGATCTCTTTCAAATCTAAAAAAGCACTTTGAATTATGGGAAAAAAAGCAAAAAGAATTTTTAAAAAAGAATCACCATATTTAGCTTGCGAGCATAGCCATTGAAAATATTTTTCATGGCTATGATGTATTTAATTATTTTATTTAACTATATTTTCTTTGTTATATTTTTCAATAAGATACAATGCATCTTTATCACCTTTTAATGCAGAACTTCTCAATAAAGACATTCCCTTAGTTATATCTTGTTTTACAATTATTCCTCTTACATACATTAATCCAAGCTTTGTCCGAGCTGTAATATCACCTTTATTCGCAGCTTGAGTAAAAAGAGAGACTGCTTTTGCGGGGTTCTTAACAACACCATTTCCGAATAAATACATGGTGGCTA
>NZ_VPEJ01000061.1:0-3943 GCF_013417245.1 Acinetobacter sp. YH16042 | reverse complement strand
AAAAGGACGTTCAATTTACGGCTTTTCATTTTTATTTAAAAACAAGCAAACAGCGCAGAATTTAAACTCGACAGGAGATCCAAATACCGTAGATCTTGTTTCAAAAATGACTAAGGCTCAGCGACATTTATTTGCTAATAAACTCTCTCAATTACCTGAGATGAGTAAGTACTCCCAAGGCACCGAAAGCTTTCCGCAATTTGCAATTCGTATAGCTGACATGCTGCAAGATCCACATCGTGCTAAAGAACTGTATCCATACTTAGAAAAAGTGGGATTTATGTCAGCTACTAAAAACAATGCTGTTAACAACTAAACTCTCAGTGAGTGAAGGATCCAGAATTAAAATCTGAGACTAAATAATTAAACTATAGTCATATAAGGAATTTGAAATGCCTATTGATGCAATGGCTTTATTAGGTGCTAAAAAAAATATTAAAGGCTATTCAGCTCAGATCCAAGTTGAGACTTCTGACGGTTTAGAAATTAATGGTTTTATACAATTAGATCATGACTGGGATTATCAACTCGGCTTTTTGAGAGATTTAATAAATACAGAAGAAGATATGCGTTTTGTTGATAAAACCTTTACCAGTGAAGATTTTAGAAATGGTATTTTAGCCTACTTAAGCAAGTAGGCTTTAAACCTTGAGTGTATTGAAGAATACATTTGTTGTATTCTTCAATACGTCTCCTAAATACACAGAAATACACTATGAAAACAAGTACAAAATACAGTGTTAGTGATGCTGCAACACTGTATAAAAAATCTCGGGCCACACTCTACAAAGATATAAAAAACGGAGTATTAAGTCGTGATCATGATGGTTCTATCGACTTTTCAGAATTACTTCGTGTCTATGGTGAGCCTTTTGGTGGAACAAACTCAAAACGTCTTGATACGTCTCCAAGACAAAACATTGATACACCTGAATACACTGATAATACAGTTGTTGAACTCAAAAATCAGATTGAGTTTTTAAAGAAACAGTTGGAAAAAGCAGAAGATCGGGAAACGAAGGCAAATGCTCGTATTGACACGCTACTTACACTTATTGAAATGAAGCCACCACAAGCCAATATAAGCACGTTTACAGAGCAGCAATCTGACCAGGATATAGCAACAGATCCTCGGTCAAAAAAACCAAATGAGGGCGGATTGACTACTCAAGAAATTAAACGCATTCCAGTGCCGGAGCATATTGAACCAGAGCCTGAAAAAAGGGGCTTCTGGAGCCGTTTTTTCAAGCCCTATGGGTGATAGGACTATTTAATCAGACTAATCAAAACCGTGGAACATTGTTTATTTATTAATCGTGGAACATGAAAAATTGCCAAAACAGCCTAAGAGTGACTGCTTAGGCTGTTTCTACATGAATAAGACATTGTTTAAAAAGGGATTTTAAGAGGCGTTTCGTATAAGGTGTATTATGTTAATTTTAGAAATAATTAATTATTTCACATATTGCCAAAGATCAGGACCAACATAGCTCTCATCTATACGATAACCTTCTGCAATTGCTTCTTTTTCATCATACTCTCTAGATCTTTGAGTTCTTCGTTCTTCCTTTTCAAACGCTTGTTTTAACTCCAATGGAGTCATTGTATAAGCATTAATATTGTTTTCTGAATCACTTAAGGCATCTCGTTGATCATAACGAATGGTGTTAAAAGTATAACGAACCATATATTGCTCTTTCTCATCTTCAGTTTTTTTAGTTTGACTGATGTATATATTCAATAAAAGACCATTAGCGTATAAGCGATAACCCAAAGACCCACTACCACTCGCATTCATGATGTTTTGCCATTCCTCATAACTAAAAATATAGCTTGGATCAATCGAATAGCCCCACTTCATGACATATCGCATATTATCTTCTTTCGCTATACGTGGGTTATAGGGAGCAATATAAAGTTTCCATCCCGCTTGATTTACTCGTTTCATTAAATTCGCATACGCTTGATAGGCTTGCTCAGGACGTACAAACTCCTCTTTATTTAAGCCTGCATTAACAGTCATAACCTCAATACCATCTTCCTTATGAAACGATGTTCCTAATACATAAAAAACATGGTCAATAGCTAAGCTACTCGCGCCATTTTCAATCTTAATTTGACCAAGGTTCGGTGGTGAAAAATCTAATTCTCGAAAACTAGCGACAGGATGGTTATCCACGGCACTCTGATTGTATTGAGCAAAGTCTTTAAAGCCCTGTAGACCAAAATGGAGTAAATAAGGTTGCTGATTCATTGCACTATTCTCTGTATTTTTTGCATTAGGTTGGCAACCTAAAAGAAGGAAACCGAAGATGAAGACTAAGATAGAATTAAAATAATGCTTAAATCTTTCCATCATTACTGTCCTTGCCAACTACAAAGTCCGCTTTACTATTGCCCCATCCTGCAATAATTGCGAGTTCCTTCTCTAAAAATGATCGCCCTGTGTCACTTAACATTAAGGTATGATATTTTTCTGCTGCCTTCTGAATCCACTCCATACGGCTATCATAATCTTGAACTTTGGTATGCGCTAAAGGTTCGCTATAGACAGATTCAGGTAATTTGTCGAGTACATCTTTATGACGTCCTTCATATTTCCCATGTCTAGGCTTAACAGCATCAACACTATAATCACTAGAAAGGACTAAAGTACTATCGGGAAGTTTGGTATAGCTTTGTAAAGTTGCCTGTGCTTGTACCATCCAGTCCTTCCAAACCAATTCTTGTAAAATATTACGTTGTTCCTGTACTGCAATTGCCAGTAAATGTTTCATAAGATCGTCTTGTGCATCTTTAAAATTATCTCTCCTTGGTTTTCCTTTTCTTTTAAAAATGCCTTCTATCTTGGGAAGCATCCCAAAAGCCTGAGTAATTTCAGTTGTACTCTGCAAATGCTTAATGATGGGTAAACAACTCGACCAAGGAATATTTAACACTTCTTCCTTAATATGGGTGAACTTAGATACATCACGTTGAGTTCGACATTGATTAAAAGATTGCGAAGACATACTCCAAGCATAATGCCAAGGTGCAATATCCATAAATAACCATAAATTCCCTTTCGCAAAAGAGTGTACTGGATTGCGAACAAGTGGCGTCAAGACAAAAGGGGAAATAATGGGAATCCATTTATACCCCCAAGCCGTTAAGCCATGTTTAAACACTGCTGCAACAGTTTTTGAAGCAAATGCACCTAAGCCCATCCAATAATAACGGCCTTTTAATTGCTGACTTCCATGATTTTCTTGTTCAAGATAAATTTTGGCATAAACTGAGGCAATTCTTCTGGCTCTTGCTTCATATCCTGGTTCGAGTTTATAGAGATTCTTTTTGGCATCTTTTAAGTTAGACAGACGGATCATCGCTATTTGTTGTTGTACTTCCCAAAAAGTTAAGCAATCACACTGTGCTGTTTTACAGCTATTCTCTGTTGTATTTGTATTACTTTCCCAATCTAAATTACCCACTAATCATCTCCTTCACTCGGTTCAGCTTCTAGCTTCATCCAATTTAAATCGAGCTTTAAGCTTTCTTCTTGTAAGGAATTTATTCGTTTAGATCGGCCTTTATTATCTGCTATGGCCATAAACTCATCGGATGCATTTGAAATTTTATAATCAGCATTTTTAAAGGGCTCACCAGAGGGCAATAACATTTGAAATTTCTCATTATAGGCCTCATAAGTTGGCAAGCCTTTGATATTTACACCAACTTCTGTACCGCTTTTAAAAAGGTGCTGACCTGCCTTAGCCTCAAACTTTGCAGGCGTAATGAATGTAATTCCATTCTTATTAATGATGACTTGAGAACCACCTGCCATAGGTTTACCTATCTTCTTTAATCATTTAAAAATTAATCTTATATTTAGCTTAAAATAAATCTCTAATAGTTCAATTTTTTTCACCAAAGTATGACTTTTATCATAGCCATTCAATTGACT
>NZ_VPEJ01000060.1:0-4018 GCF_013417245.1 Acinetobacter sp. YH16042 | reverse complement strand
CTTTGACACTACTCGGTTCAAACGAGTAGCAATTTTTCCTCATTATTCTCACCAATGTTTCACCATCACTTTCTCGAATTTGTAGCGGATATTTTTTTAGTACAGCCATATCTGCTCTACGTTCATCAATTTCGTCTTTGCTTGGTATGTATAAAAAGATAGCCAAAATGAACACCATCATCACAGCAACAAACGTGCTGGCAAAAATAATGATAAGTTTTAAGTTGAGCCTGTGTGTAGCTTCGTTTAATGCCTGAATACTGTTGTTTAATGCGCCTGTATGCTTCTTATTTGCGTTTTCTAGCGATTTTTCAGCCTTGTCTAGTATTCCACTAGCGACATGGTTGTAAAACTGCTCTAATCGCTTGTTATCGTCTGCTATGGCTTCTCTATATTCCTTCATGGATGCCAGTAAAATATATAATTGGTCATCTAAATCATTTTGGTTGCTCATAACGACATTCCGCCTCTACTTAGTTTTTGAGATGCCTTGCGGAGTGCTTGCTCGGCTCGTTGTTTATCTAATTCTTGCTGTCGCTTCATTTCCGATTGGCGTTCCAGTTCTAGGCGTTTGGTTTCTTGGTTCTTCTGCCATTGATCAAAACCTTGATCGACACGGCTTAAACCACGCTGTAAAACGCTCTCTTTTTGCTGTTTCTGTTGGTGAAGCTGTTGGCTATTTTGCTGTTTGACGTTGTCATTAAAACGGCTGATTTCAGTGTCTATGCCTTGTCTGCGTAATTGGGTGACTTTAGTGCCTTCATGGATGGTGGCTTGTAGTCCATTGTTTTGATCGGCATAGCTGCGGTGGTCTATTTTTTCTCGGTAGCCTGCACGTTCCAATGCATTGTTGGCTAAGTCTGCCCATGTTTCTCGAATTTGCTTAATATCTTCTTGAGTTGTACCCATACAAAGGCTTTTTCGTTTGGCGTTGCTTAATTCAATATCGGTTTTGGTGGTCAGGGTGAGTTTATTATCCGTGTCCAGTTCTGCCTTTCGGGTGGTGAGCATGATATGGGCGTGGTGGTTTTTATCATTACCGCCTTTGCTGGGTTCATGGATGGCTAAATCTGCGATCACGTCATAGCGATCAACTAAGGACCTGGCAAAGTCTTTTGCCAAGTCCTTACGTTGATCAGCGTCTAATTCATCAGGTAGGGCAATGACCCATTCTCTAGCGGTTCGGGCATCTTTACGGTTTTCGGTTTTTTCTGCCAAGTTCCAAAGTTCGCCACGGTCAATTTCAATATCTAAATTAGAGATAATTTCAGAATGGGCGACACCGTCTTTTCTCGTAAAGTCATGGGTCAGCCCTGTGCGTTCATCTTCTAGTTTTTCACCTGCACGATAGGCACTTGATGCAACCGCAGTTCGTCCTGAACTTCGGTTCACCGTTTTAGTTGAACAATGATAGATTGCCATGCAGTCGCCTTGAGATGCTTTTGCTTTTAAAAAATTGCGTAGCAGTTTTTTGGGGTTAAGGGGTATCCCCTTACGCAAACTTTGACTTGGATGAAATCCAAGTCGTAAGTGCGCATTTCATGAAAAACACGATAGCATATAGCCCGCTTGAATTTCAATTCATAGGGCCTTATGCTTGAGTGGTTTTCTATATCCCGAAATCTGAATCATGACAAAAGCTGCTGAAAATCTCGAAAAGAAAATTGAAGCCCAGTTGGAAAAGTTGAAACAGTTAAAGGCTCGTAAACAGGCTATCGAAGCTAGAGAAAAATCAAAACAAAAAGAGCAGGAAAGAAAAGATGATACTCGACGCAAAATTTTGCTCGGTTCTTATTTGATTAAAAAAATGAATGCCAATGAAGCCAATAAAGAAAAAATACTCGCTGAACTCAACGAGTATTTAATAGAAGATCGAGACAGAAAATTATTTAACCTTTAAAACCTAAACTTCTTAAATGTGGAATAAACTCTTTTTGTTTTTCAGGGTCTATCAGCATGTCTTTAATTCGACTAGCTAAAGCCTCATAACTCTCATTACCAACAGCTAAATGTGATAGGCCCGGTAATTTGGCAAGCTGATTTCCAAACATATTAATTTGCCCATCAGTCATTTTGAAAAACATATCGACGGTATTCATATCTCGACTTGAGTTGATTTTTGGCTTTTCAAATTTTTCTTTAACTTTGAATCTAAACCCCACAACAGTTCTACCCTCTTTTATATTTTCATAAGTTAGATTTAAATCTGTTTGAGAGTTAATTTCTTCTAAAGAAGGCTCTAAAACACGGGTTTTTAAATTAGACATTCGATCATAAGACTTAGGCAATCCTAACTCTGTTTTTATACGATCTAAACTTAATTCAAATTTACCTAGACCCTGATATTTCTTGGCAAGATGATACAGGTCAAAGGAATAATCTTTTTTAAGTCTGAGTACCACTTCTTTTTTATATTTGGTGTAAGGGTTGAGCTTATCAAATTCTTTTAGCATTAAAAGAACTTCCTCAGGAAAGCAAATTGATATTGCTCCATTGTCGTATTTTGCTCGGATTACCCAAGAACAAGAAACTTTTTTCCCCTTTTCATCTGTATAGGTAAAGTACCTACGCAGCATATGCTTACTAGCTTCCTCCATCGACTTATATGCAGAGTGGGTTTTTATATTGCACTCTTTAGCAAAGTTTTCAGCAGTAATAGTAATGGGGTCTTTTTCGGTAGCGTTGGTAACTCTAGCGATAGGACTTGCTAAAACCAATAAACGCTTTTCATCGATAGACATGCTTTTAAAGCATTCTTGAATATTATTTTGTATGACCACCCATGAAGGTGGATAGGTTTTTTTATCTTCCATTTGAAAACTACATACTGAGCAATGTAATTTGCAAAATACCAAGCTGCTGTTTTTTTAGCTATTATTTTTGTAGCTTTTTAACAAAACTACAATAAAAATAATGTAGCTTAATGTCCTCCATTTGTAGTTTTAAATTCCTCCATTTGTAGTTTTAAAAACTGATTTAGTCCTCCATTTGTAGCTTAATATCCTCCATTTGTAGTTTTTTAAAGTTTGAAAGCCTTATGAATAAAGGGTTTGAAGGGGGTCTAAAAGCTTTTAAAAGCTTATTAAAAAGATAAAAAAGGATTTTTTATTTAATACAATTGAAAATAATTTTTTATAATTAATTCTAATTCTTCGTGTAAGGCTGTTTACGGCCGATTAAAAGAAAATAGGTATACAACCATATGTTTACATGTAAACGTTCGAAATACGCGAAACTGTGAGCATAGGGACTATATTTTTATGTATTCCTATGTTAGAGTTTGAACTGTTTGAAAATAAAGCAAAAAAAAGGCACTTGCGTCAACAAGTACCTTTTTTGAAATCTTTAATATCAAATAGCTAACAAATCAAACCAAAGGAGGTTAAAAAAGCCATAAGAATTAATGATTTACGTTTAAAATGCATAAACGATTCTATCATTGATAAACAATTTGTTCAAGTTAGCGAACAGATAAGGCTGATTAACCTCCATTTTTTACAATGGAGGAATCATCATGATTCCAGTTTTACCGGCAGTAGATACACATAAAGCACATATCTTGCACCGCTTATTAAATAGGGTGCCTGTTAAAAACAAAGATATGTGGTCGTCTATTGATTCTAGTTACTCTGCGTGTCGTATTAGCGAATTACGTAGTGATGGATGGAATATTGAAGATCACTATTTATCTGAAGATTCAAAACTGAAAAAACGTGTGCGAGTAAAAGTGTACTTCATACCATCTTTATTAATTAGTGAATTGTTGAAAGAACAGGCAATTCAAGATTTTTTAAGAAGGTTTGAATATCGACAAGCCAGTTAAATAGAAAAAAGGAAGGGTTATCCCTTCCTTTTTTTGCTTTAAAAAACAGACTTTGTAATCAGAGAGAAAAACGCATGAATTTTGATACCAGGTGATCGCTCGTAGGCACTTGCTCGGCTCTTACTAGAATGAGTTTTTTATTAAAATATTTAATCAGTACCGTGGAACAACGATCAAATATCAAACTTGGAACAT
>NZ_VPEJ01000005.1:0-215262 GCF_013417245.1 Acinetobacter sp. YH16042 | reverse complement strand
AACACTTTTACCTTCGGAAAGCCAGAGAATAGTTTGGGCACGTTGTCTTTCACGCCAATGTTTTGCATGTTTGGCCAGAAAAATGAGTCGTTCTCGCTGTTCTAAACTAAGTGGTACAGAAACAATCCGAGGCATGTGTGAACATCTGTTAACTAAAAAAACCTTTTCGCATGATTAGTTATTTTTGTCAACTTACTAGAAAAAAAGAAAAACTTATTGGGGCGACCTTTAGTTATATCGAAGATCAAAATTTGGCTATCCAAAGTATTCTAGATGAAATTTCGGAATCAGATTTAAAAACTCTTCTCAACTCAGAAATTGAATTGATTAAGCAAACTTTTAACCAAGTAGGTTATAAAAATTTACGGTCTTTTAAACAAGCAATTTTTGATTTTGAAAGATTTTATAAAAAAGAATATTTTGATTTTAAAGACAGTTTTGATTCAGAACTTTTTCAAAAAATTTTAAAAGCTTTTTTAATTCTTGCATTAGAGAATAAAATAGGAAGATTTGACAAAAAAATATTATCAATGATTCTCTAATAAATGATGAGCTATATCAGAGTTATTTTCGTTTAAAAGAAGAGCCGCCTATTTGGTTAAAACTTTGGCACTATTTGGACTTGGAGCAAAAAGAATTTGAAGAACTAGTCAAAGAAGCAAAATTAACTATAGAACATCAAAGTTTAACTAATGTAACAGATATTCTTCATACTGTTAGTATGTTGGTATATTTCAAAGAAAAAAGTCTCATTTTCTTTTCAATTGAAAGTCTATTAGTGTTAGCAATTAGCCAATACAAAAAAATTGTAAATTTACAGGAAAATATTAAAAAATTTGGTTACTTTGATATTAGTGATGAGTCTGGTGGATATGGATTGTATGCTAGAGAACTTCCAATTTTTCAGAAATTTCTAAAAGATATTGCTCAAGCATATGAAGATAAATATATTGAAAAAAATGAAGAAAGAGGAAAACTATTATTAACATTAATGGAAAATGATAGTTATGAGTTTTACCAACAAATTACGAATAAATTTTACGATTATCCGATCTTAAATGCATTAGAACCTAAAGATTTTATAAATCAACTTTGTAAAATTAACTATAGATGTGCTATGTCTGCGATAGATGGATTAAAATCACGCTATACAGCACATTCCCAAGCTAAAATTTATTTACAGGAAGAAAAATGGTTTGAACGAGTTATTGAAGTAACAAATGAAAAACTAGCTCAGCCTATAACTATTTTGGAAAAACATAAGTTACAAGATAAATTTTTGCCTAACTTAACGGAAATTAAGAATACCGCATACAAAGGTTAAATCGTTCTTGCATGGAAAAATTAATAAATTAAAAGCCACAAAAAAGCCTCTACTTTGTAGAGGCTTCTATCATCTTAACTTCTTAAAATTAAGACACTTTATCACCAGCTTTAGCACCAGTTTCAGGTGAAATTACCCAAACACCTTCGCCATTACCCGCAGCTAAAACCATACCGTTAGAAATACCAAAACGCATCTTACGTGGAGCAAGGTTAGCTACCATGACCACCAATTTGCCTTTTAAGTCTTCAGGTTGGTAGAACTCACGGATACCGCTAAATACGTTACGCGGTTCAGCTTCACCAACATTTAAAGTCAATTGAAGCAGTTTGTCAGAACCTTCAACGTGAGCTGCTTCTAAAACTTCAGCCACACGTAGGTCAACTTTCATAAAGTCTTCAATGCCAATAATTTCAGCTTCACCGACTTTAGGTTCAGGCTTTTTCTCAGCAGCTTTCTTCTCTTTTTTCTTTTCAGCTTTTGGTGCTTCAGCAGGAGCAGCTAAAGAATCTTTAGACGCATCGACCATTGCAGCAACCGCTTTCGAGTCTACACGTTGCATCAATGGTTGGAATTGAGCAATTTCATGGTCCACCAAAATGGTTTTGCCTGAAGCAAAGTCGAAAGAGTCTAATTTTAAGAAGCTTTGAACTTCAGCTGCCAATGTAGGAAGTACTGGTGCAAGGTACACAGCCAATTGACGGAACAAGTTAATACCGACAGAACATACGTCATGAACTTGTTGTTCTTCGCCTTCAATTTTCGCAAGTGCCCAAGGCTTTTTCTCGTCGATATATTGATTGGCTTTGTCTGCAAGCGCCATGATTTCACGGATGGCTGCAGAGAATTCACGTGCTTCATATTGAGCAGCGATTGATGCACCTGCATCAATAAAGCTTTGTACCAATTCAGGCTCTGCACACGTTGCAGAAAGTTTGTTATCAAACTTGGTGTTGATGAATTTCGCACAACGGCTAGCGATGTTGACCACTTTACCAACAAGGTCTGAATTCACTTTCTGAACGAAATCATCAAGGTTCAAGTCAGAATCTTCAACTTTGTCAGAAAGCTTAGATGCAAAGTAGTAACGTAAATATTCAGGGTTCAAATGCTCAAGATACGTTTCCGCTTTAATGAACGTACCGCGAGATTTAGACATCTTCTGACCGTTTACAGTCAAGAAACCATTGACGAATAAGCTTGTAGGGGTACGGTAGTTTGCACCTTCAAGCATTGCAGGCCAGAACAACGCATGGAAGTAAACGATGTCTTTGCCAATGAAGTGATAGACTTCATTTTGAGAGTCTTTTTTCCAGTAATCATCAAAGCTTAGGTCAGGACGTTTGGTCTTGATGTAGTTTTCAAAGCTCGACATATAGCCGATCGGTGCATCTACCCAAACGTAGAAGTATTTGTTTGGCGCATCTGGAATTTCAAAACCGAAGTAAGGGGCATCACGTGAGATGTCCCAGTCAGATAAACCTGCTTCAAACCATTCATCCAATTTGTTGGCAATCGACACAGGTAGACGACCTTCATCACGTGTCCATTTTTGTAGGTATTCACCAAAGTTCGGCAGTTTAAAAAAGTAGTGATCTGAAGATTTCTCTACAGGAGTCGCACCACTTAAAGTCGATTTCGGATTCAACAATTCAGTTGCGTTATAGGTTGTACCGCACACTTCACAAGAGTCGCCGTATTGGTCTTCTGCTTTACATTTTGGGCATGTGCCTTTAATGAAACGGTCAGACAAGAACATCGCTTTTTCAGGGTCAAACAATTGCGTAACAGGGCGTACAGCAATGTTGCCTGCTTCACGGTTCTTAATATAAATCTCAGAAGCGCGTGCTTGGTTTTCAGGGCTGTTGGTTGAGTCGTAATGGTCAAAGTCAACTTTAAAGCCAGCAAAGTCACGCTCATGTTCTTTTTGAACATTGGCAATTTGCTGTTCAGGCGAAATACCATTGGCTTCCGCACGGAGCATGATCGCTGTGCCGTGAGCATCATCCGCACATACATAAGTCACGTTATGACCCATTGCACGCATGGCACGAACCCAAATATCAGCTTGGATATAACCGAGTAAATGACCCATATGAATTGGGCCATTCGCGTATGGAAGGGCGTTAGTAACTAAAATATTACGCACGGATATGACTCTCTCATTCGTATTTATGCAATGGGCTGTAATTTTACATGAGATAGCCAGTACTTGCACAAGGGAATAGGTGAAATCTTTGCAAAAGTAAAAAAATCTATATTGCTGACACAATTACAGTGATAATAGGGCATAACTGTGATGCCTAAGAGTAACAAGCCCATGTATGAAGATGACTATGAAGACGATCAGCCAATCACTCGTATTCCTCAAAATGAACAGCGTCATAAATTGGGGCATCACATTATTAAAGATGCGCAGCAATATTTAGAACAGATTTCTGCAGATGAGCATGCCTTACTGATTCAAACCCTGCGTCATTTGGCACAAGATGAGCCTTATTTCGATATTTTGGCCGATGAACTAGATCAGCCTATAGAAATGAAAGTAGCGAATGATGCTTTAAATTTATTGTATTTTTGGCAACTGCTTCATCAACATGAAAATGATGCAGACTTTGATTTTCTGAATGTCATTAATAGCGAGTTTTTCCAAACTGAAATGTTGAAAGCCTTTGATGCTTTGAATATTGGTGAACATAAAGCACAGCGCCGTCAGGTACTTCTAGATGCGTTTAAACTGTATAAATTAGACATCCATGCCGGTTGTATCCCTGTGTTATATGCACAGCTTGAAGGCATCTTGACAGACGTGCTGATTCAAACCGGTTTCTTAAATCAAAACGGCACTAAATTTGTCGATGTCTATAAAATTGTACCGGGGCTTAAAGGCAGTGAAATTAAAAGTCTGTGGCACAAATCTAAAATTGCCAATGAGTTGAATCCGTATTTTGCCGAATTGGCAGCCTACCAAATGGATAGCAGCTCTGCCGTAGCGATGACCCGTCATAATATTTTGCATGGCACCGATGTCACGCATTTTAATCAGGGACGGAGTTTTATTCTGTTTATTTGGCTGTTTTCCGCAGTGAGCTTTATGAGTACGGTCAGCAAATAAGTTTCATTTCAAGAGATCAATGCATCAGAATGGTGTTGGTCTCTTTGCATTACATCACCCTTTAAAATTAAAAGCTTAGAGTAAAATCGACCATGCATATTTGCATCAAACCATTGTAAAAATAGGCAATCACATGGCGTTTTCCTGTGGTTGATTTGTTTCTAAATGCGTCTATTTCAGGTATCTGCTTCAAATCGCGTTATAACTATTGTTAGACAATAACTGAGAACAGGGTGAGCGATATGACAACAGAAAGCACATTAAATGATTTAAAAAATAAAGCATCAGAACTCGGTGATGATTTACAACTCAAAGCCAAAGAGGCGCAACTTGAAGGCGAAAAAGCACTCGATGGTGCAAAGCATAAAGTTGAAGAACTCAAGCTTGAGGGTGAAAAAGCCTTAAATGAGGCCAAACATGAACATGCAGAACAGCATGCAGAACAGCATGCAGAAACCAAAGACCGTCTAGAGCAGTTAAAAGCTGAAGCCAGTCACAAATTAGATGAAGCCAAAGTCAAAGCCTCCGAACTTAAACATGAGGCTGTCGAAAAATTTGATGAACTCAAAGTGCAGGCGACAGAGAAATTTGACGAGTTAAAAAAGAAAGCCACTGACACACTGCATAAGTTTAAAAAAGATGATCAAGCTTAATTGGGGCTGATCAAAAAAGCCGTTCTATCAAGAGCGGCTTTTTTAGGATTCATTGTTTTAATCCATCTAAATTTTCAGTCTTAATATTTTTGACTTGATCATCGACTACGGTAATCACGTAGCGCATATTGGCAATTTCATAGGTGTAATCTACTGCTAGTTTCGCAGGCAGATTTTTCTCTTGCAGCGGATAGGACAGCATTTTCATCGGAGAAGCTTGCATACGCGAGCGCATGAGATCGAGGCTATCACCAATTGCTACAGTTTGTCGGTCAGGTGTTTGAATGGCTTCAGTCGCAATTTCTGCATAGGCTGCTGAAGTCAGGAGCATCAAGGCGCATAAAGTCGTTTTATACACAGACTTCTTATACATAGTCTTCCCCATTTTTAAAATTAAAAGTACAAAATGTGCCTTTAGATTGCACATCCATCGCTATGATTATTCTGTTGAAACGACTGAAATATAAACTGAAATTACGCTGAAAATGTATGGTTGATATGTAATCAATTCAAATTTAAAGGCTTTGGTTTAGCCGCAAAATCAGTTGCAGGTGCATTTTTAAGTGTCACACGTTAGAAAAATTGTTTGAAAGCTGACTAAATTACTCAACTTTATAAGCTTATAGGGATAAGTCATTCATCTCCCTCTTACTCTGGGGCAGATGAACAGGTAAACTATCGCTATTATCTTTTGATGTTCCTGTTTGGAGACAACATAATGTCGTGGCTTTCTTCTCTAAAATCTGTGTTTTCACCCTCCCAAGAGGTGAAAGAAGAGGAAATCCAACAGGTTTTACAAAACTACGTACTTCCCAATTCAAATAATGCTTTAAAAGACCGTATTACACAGGTAAATGTGCAAGGTCAGATCTTGCAGATCACGATTAATACCTTTCCTTCAGAAGCCGATGACTTACAAAAAATCCATGATGATTTGGCCGATGCATTGGAAAAATGTGGCATCACAGAATTAAATATGCACGTGATTCAGCAAAAGACTGGACATACATCGGGTGGTTGCGGTCATCACCATGCAGAAGGTGAAAGCTGTTCAACACAGCCTAAAGCTAATGAACAAACTGAGCAAAAGTCTACTACGAGTAATCTGCCACCTGTTGTGGATGCATCTGCTACTCAAGCCAAGGCTGAAGAAGATCCAAACAATCCACCAATTCAAAAAGCGGCACCTCTGCAACGTGATGTGCCGAAACATCCACGCATTCAAAATGTCATTTTGGTGTCATCTGGTAAAGGTGGTGTGGGTAAATCGACCACCACTGTGAATTTGGCGCTCGCATTACAACAGCTGGGTTTAAAGGTTGGGGTATTAGATGCAGACATCTATGGTCCAAGTATTCCAACGATGCTCGGCAATGCAGGCCGCACGCCGATGATTGAAGCTGAGCAATTTGTTCCTATTGAAGCATATGGTATGGCTGTGCTTTCAATTGGTCACTTAACTGGGGATAACAATACGCCAGTGGCTTGGCGTGGGCCGAAAGCGACAGGGGCGTTAATGCAGCTCTTTAACCAAACTTTATGGCCTGATCTGGATGTATTGGTCATTGATATGCCACCAGGCACAGGTGATATTCAGTTGACGCTTGCACAGCGTATACCGGTGACAGGTGCTGTGATTGTGACGACACCACAAAATGTTGCATTAATGGATGCGACCAAAGGCATTGAGTTGTTTAATCGTGTACATATTCCCGTGATGGGCGTGGTTGAAAATATGTCGACTCACATCTGTTCGAACTGTGGGCATGAAGAGCAAATCTTTGGTACAGGTGGTGGCGACCAACTTTCAGCCCAATACGACATTCCGCTCTTAGGTCGTTTACCGCTGAATGTACAAATTCGTGAAAATGCCGATGCAGGGAAACCATCTGTGATAGCAGGTGATGATGCTGCTGAAAGCTACATGGCGATTGCACAAAAAGTTGCAGATGCATTACCTCAGGCTGAAAAAGATAAAAACCGTATTTTCTAAGGGTGAACTGAAATTTAAGTTGATCGTATTAAAATCTGGCCTCGTGCCAGATTTTTTATAACGTGGTATTGGGAGTGTTTGAAAATTATGAGTACTGAACTTTAGACATTCAACGATGTCTATGAATTACACATCTAAAAAACGATTTGCACAATTTCTTATTTTTCCTGCGATTATAAGCCGTCTGCCAAGGATAAAATTCTTGAGGCATATCAAAGGATGTCGCGTTTGTACTTAGTTTTTACAAAATAGCTTTCACGATATTTCTATTATTTTGGCTAGGATCAATTCTTTGAACGGCAGTAACTGTACAAACGCATTGTGTCTTAGATTTTTTGCCAAATGTCCTCTGTTACAAGGGGCTTAGCATTGAAAAAATATAGAGGAACAAATAATTTTAAATATTATTTGAAGTCATTAAAACCCACCCATCAAATGAGGGTACGCCTTAGTCTAAGAAATTAAAAAGCCCGGTAATTACCGGGCTTTTTAATTGGTTTTTTAGGAGGAAAGAGACGGGTTTGCTTTACGTTTAGCAGTGATAATATTCACCGTAATTGCGATGATGACCATGATAATGCCTACAATATCTGTAATGGTTTCTGGAATAATCATACACAGCGCACCCACACCTAAAAAAATACGCCAGAACCAGTTGAGATAAGTCTTGAAATAACCTTCAACTGCGGAGCCTAAAGCGAGAATTCCTATCACTGAAGTGACAGTAATACTCACTATAGTTGTCCATGCAGGAAAGGCAAATTCTCGAGCATTGACTGCAACATTGGTGGTATCAATCATCAGCATGGCAGGGTTATAAACGAATAAAAATGGAACAATAAAACCAGCAAGAGATAGTTTTAAGGCCTGAAACCCAGTGCGCATTGGATCACCGCCTGCAATTCCTGCGCCCGCAAAGGCGGCAAGGGCAACTGGTGGGGTGATGTTTGCAAATAAACCAAAATAGAACACAAACATATGCGCGACTAATACAGGGATATCAAAGTTTGCGAGTGCTGGTGCTGCCATGGTGGCAGTAATGATATAGGCCGGAATAGATGGAAGCCCCATGCCTAAAATCATCGATGCAATCATGGTTAAAAATAAAGTGAGAAAGAGACTACCTGCACCTAAACTCATAATTGAAGAAGTCATTACTGAACCAAAACTTGTCAGACTTACTACGCCGATAATAATACCAACGACAGCACAAGCAGCCATCACAGATAATGATTGTTTGGCTCCATCAACGAGCGCATCTAAAATATCTTTTACACCCATTCGTGTTGATTTTCTTAAAGCTGCTACAAAGATGGTCAGGACGATGGTGTAGACAGCAGCATAGCTCACAGGAATATTTTGAAATAAGAAAAAGACCAGTGCCAAAATTGGAATAAGTAAATGTCCACGCTCTTTTAGAACTTCTTTTACTTTAGGTAAATCAGCTTTAGGTACGCCTTTCAGATCATCTTTACCCGCACGGAAATGAACTTGAGCCATGACGCCAAGGTAATACAATAAGGCAGGTAATAATGCGGCTAGTGCAATCGTGCCATAACTCACGCCAGTTGTTTCGGCCATAATGAAGGCACTCGCACCCATGACTGGCGGCAAAATTTGTCCACCGACGGATGCACTGGCTTCAACGGCACCAGCAAAATTCTTGTGATAACCAATTTTTTTCATCAATGGAATGGTAAATGAGCCTGTGCCAACAACATTGGCAACAGCAGTTCCATTAATACTGCCCATAAATCCACTTGAAATTACAGCAACTTTGGCAGGACCACCTTGTTTATGACCCGCCAATGCCATGGCAAGATCATTGAACAATTTCCCCATACCTGATTTTGCAAGAAAAGCACCAAAAAGGATAAATAAGAAAATAAAAGTGACGGATGCACCAATTGCCGAAGAATATAAGCCTTCGGTTTTTAAATACATATGTCCGAAAATGTCGCTGATGGTATAAGGGCGAGTAATTAATCGATCTGGCAACCAATCAAAGTGACTGATAAATGTATAGGTCAGGAAAATTAAACTTAAAATGGGCAGCATCCACCCCATGACCCGGCGAGTTGCTTCTATGACTAATACCACACTCATAATTGCAAACGCGATATCTAAGGTATTTGGAATACCACCTCGAGTGGTCATAATAGATTGATATTCTTTCCATAAATATAAAAAACTGAAGATGGAAAGCAAAGCCAAGAACCAATCGAGAAGTGAAATATGCTGTCGGGAGCTTGTTTGACGAGCTGGATAGAGTAAAAAAATGAGTGCTAGGCCAATAGCGACATGGGCTGCACGCTGTATTAACTCAGGTAAAGGATTAAACGTAATAAATAAATGAAATAATGAATAAAAGATCGCTACAAATGCAACAAAGTAGGTAACAGATTTGCTCATATTGATTCGAGTAACAGATTCCCGATCAAATTTTTCTAATATGGCTTGTTGTTGTTTCTCATCGAGTTGTTCTAATACAACTTTATCTTCTTTGGAATTCATAGGCATTCTCCAATCCACCAAGACTTCCATTTGGGTTGATATTGAACCGAGATGTTGACCAAACTATAGTCTGGGTAACTTTGAAAAATAGACCAAATTTTTTGGTCAGCGAGGATCGTGCCTTGCATATTTCTAGAAATCACCCAGTTGATTTCATCTATATTTTGATTGACCCGCATTCTAATCACACCATTTTTTTGAAACTCAATGGGATAATTTGAGGGTGTACCTGCACCAAATGAAATCAAATCGGTGTGGCGCAGTAAAAACTTATTCTTTTGACGCTGATATTGTTCAGACCAAGCCGTCTTTTCTACTGAATGCTTCCACTGTAAATCAAATTGATCAGTTGAAATTTTGCATATATCAGTTTCAACTCTAACCTGCGTATACAGTGTTGGATAGCTAGCATAGATTAAGAAGAACAATATAAAAAATGCAGTATAAACTGCATTTTTTTGAAGCTTATTATTTTTTAGCCACTTCATCATAGTAGCGTTTCGCGCCTGGATGTAGAGGCGCTACAAGGCCTTGTTGAGCACCTTCAAGCGTGATTTCTGTTGCTGCTTGGTGTGAAGTTGCCAATTGAGGCAAACTGTCAAAGAAAGTTTTTGTTAGTTTGTAGACATCATCATCCGATATATCAGTGCGAACAACTAATGCATTTTTAATTGCGGCAGTTTGAATGTCCGCAGTATTGCCATATGTGCCTTTTGGAATAATCATCGGTAAGAAATAACTTTGATCTTTAGCTATTTCTTTGACTTTATCTGCATTGATTGAAACTAACTGTAGATCAAAGCTTTGTTGAAGTTCCATGAGTGATGAGTTTGGAATGCCACTGGTCAGGAATGCTGCATCAAGCTTGCCACCTTTTAAAGCATCAGCGGCTTCAGCATAGCCCAAATAATCAACTTTAATATCTTTATAGGTGATTCCAAAACCATTCAACAGTGTACGTGCATTTACTTCTACACCTGAATTTTGTGCACCTACAGCGATACGTTTACCTTTCAAATCTTCGATATTTTTGATCCCTGATTTTTTAGAGGTTACGATTTGTACGTAGTTGGGATAAAGCGCTGCGACTTGGCTGACATTCTCAACTTTACCATTTGCGAAACTTCCTGTTCTGTTCAGTGCTTCTGTTAAGCTGTCACTCATAACAAATGCCATTTCAACTTTATTCTGTTTGAGAAGGTTTAAGTTTTCGACTGATGCACCTGTAGTCTGAGTCTTAGAATTTACACCAAAAGTTTTGTTATAAATTTCTGCAAGACTCGTCCCAATCACATTGTAAGGTCCTGATGCTCCGCCAGTTGCAATGGTTACGAACTTAGTTTGAAGTTGGTTAGATGTAGCTGTTTCTGTGCTTTTTCCTTCCGTGGTATTTTTTGAAGTAGATTGATCATTTGAGCAAGCAGTAATACATGCCAAAGTGACCGAGAGTAACGTGAGTTTTGTCCATTGGTTCATAGAAACGTCCTTTTACACATAAATTTTGAATATTGATTTGATGAATTTTAGTTTTAATTTCCACTACTCAATTGAACATAACTTAATCAATTATTTTTGAAAAGTATTTTTTTTGATTTTTAGTCTCCAATAAATAATGGCTATGCGTAAGAATGGCATGGGGCGGTATTGTTTATTTTAATAATATTTTGTTACGTGTAATAACTGTAGGGTATGTATGGGGTTTATGTGAATTTTCTATTAATAAATATAAGTTCAAACTATTTCTTTGAATTGTAAAGTGCTCTGAATGACTGTTCAGCTAAGGTTCTGTTTTTTCTATTTAAGTTGCTGAATTCATAAAATTAAATAAGGAGTTCTCTATAAGCGATATCTATTTTTATTATGCTAATACGAAACAACTGAATTAATCTTCGCGGATTAAGTTTGAGGTCAAAGTATGATTTCATGGTTTTTTATTGGTCTAGTTATCAGTATTTTGTTAACGCCAGGACCAACCAATACCTTACTCGCATCTTCGGGTATTCAAGTTGGGCTACGTAAATCATTCCGACTCATTCCAGCGGAAGCCTTTGGTTATCTTATTTCGATTAGCCTATGGGGTTTTCTCATTGGTAAAATTTCCGTACATCTGCCTTTACTGCCGACCATTTTAAAACTGTTTAGTGCTGGCTATATTCTATTTTTGGCTATGCGATTATGGCGTACAGCAACTGTTGCTGAAAATTTTAATCAAAAGGGCATTCGTGCACGCGAACTCTTTGTTGCGACGTTATTAAATCCTAAAGCACTATTATTTGCATCTGCGATTTTTCCTGCATTGGCTTGGCAAAATGCGCAGTATTATGTAGCTCACATGCTGATCTTTTTGTTGTTGATCGTTCCTATTGCATTTTTTTGGACCTTCCTTGGTTCCGTTTTGGCATCGAATAAAATTAGTTGGCTCAATCAAGCCAATTTACAACGAACAGCATCGCTAGTCTTGGTTAGTTTTTCGATACCACTGAGTTATTCTGCGATTTTAAAACTTTAAATTGATTTGAAAATGACTAAATCCGCTTAGTTCGGCAAAGCTTATTTTCATTAAGTCGGATTTCAGTTAAAGTACCACGCAATAATTGATTTAAGTTTTTGGATAGAGATAAATGGCTATTAAGTCTGATCGTTGGATTCGCGAAATGAGCGAAAAACACGGCATGATTGAACCGTATGCAGAAAACCAAGTCCGTTATGATGAAAATGGCGAAAAGCTTATTTCGTATGGCGTGTCGAGCTATGGTTATGACGTGCGCTGTGCTCGTGAATTTAAAGTCTTTACCAATGTTCATTCAGCAATTGTTGACCCTAAAAACTTTGACGATAAAAGCTTTATTGATATCGAATCAGACGTTTGTATCATTCCGCCGAACTCGTTTGCACTGGCACGTACAGTCGAATATTTCCGTATTCCACGTAATGTGTTAACCGTTTGTTTGGGTAAATCAACCTATGCGCGCTGCGGTATTATTGTCAATGTGACACCTCTTGAACCCGAGTGGGAAGGACACGTGACTTTAGAATTTTCAAATACAACCAATTTACCTGCACGTATTTATGCGGGTGAAGGTGTCGCACAAATGTTGTTCTTTGAATCAGATGAAGTGTGTGAAACCTCTTATAAAGACCGTGGTGGTAAATACCAAGGTCAAACCGGTGTGACATTACCAAAAGCTTAATCTTTCGGATTCAGTTTAAAAAAAGCGGGCGATTAAGCCCGCTTTTTTGTTGGGTCATTCATCGGAAAATAGACCATTCGGTGGGGAAGTTTTTGCAATTGAGTAATTATTCAGCATAATAAAAAGTTAAGTGACTGGTCTATCACAAGTCTCTATTTAAGGAATAAATGGACAATAACATCAAAGCCAGTTCTCAGGAATAAATATAAGAGAGATGCAGAGCATCTGATAAAAGGAAGGTCGAGATGACTCAATTCACCCAGGCTAAGTTATTCCGCCAGAGTTGCTTAGCAGCCGCAGTCAGCATGTTTGCTGCACCATCTGTTTATGCGCTTCAAGATTTATCAGATGAAGCACTTTCAGCCACAACAGGTGAAGGTGTTGCACTCACTTTAGAAAATTTCAAAATGGTCTTTCAAGGGCCAAATGACCGTTCTACCGCTTCTAGTTATGCGTCTGGTATGGTTGATCCAGGGAAAAACGATACAGGTTTTATTCGGATTATTCCTACTGGTGAAAACTATGAACAATTAGGGCAGCGTGCTTACGATAAAATCTACAAAGCAGCTTATGTTGATGCTTATCAGCAAGGCCGAGTTACGGGCTATAACGGTGTTTATGACTCCACTTTCTTAAGTTCTAAAAGCACCTATGAGACCAATAATGCTACACGTATTACCAATGAAACCATAGCAACATATTCAACAGAATATCGTGGCCGATTAGTACAGTCTTATCTTGAATCACCAACGATGAAGGCATATTACGATCAGCGTTATGCAGATTATTATAATGGTTCATCGGCTGGCTTATCTTTTGAAAACGATGGTACAACGAAAGAATCAATTACACCGTGGTTAAAAGAAAAGTCTCAAGCTGCCGCTTTAAAAAATACCTATGAGATGATTGAGTTACTATACGGAAATAATAGTACGGGTAACTTACCGACCTCTTCGACTTTTTATAAAAATTATGTCTCAGGAAAAATTACACGTTCAAATATTATTGATACAACAAAAGATGCTCAGTTAAATGCCAAAGCAGTTGAAACACTCAATCAGTTGGCAACAGACTATGCCAAGCTTGAAGCTCAAAAGGCAAGCGATGCAGCATTAGCAACGGTGAAAAAAAATGCTGAGATTACAGCCAAACAAATTGCATCTACTGCAACCGTATCGAGCCTCAGATCGAAAGCAGATGTTTTTATTTATGGTTTAGCATTATCCAATAGCAAAGACAAAAATGGAAAAAGTTCATTAGCAACGCGCTATACAGACCAAGGGTTTAATTGGGGTACAGCAGAAAACCCGTGGCTTTTTCATGCAGGAAATCAAGATGTTGAACAATTTGCGAAAGATAATAAGGGGAATGTTGGTTACTTAGCCATTGAGGCACCATTAAAGAAAATTGCAGCAGATGATGCATCTAACAACATCAAGCTTGGTTTGTGGATGGATGTATTTTCACGGTCTTTAAATTCAAGTAATGTTGTTGATCCTATCACTGGTGCGCCCACCAGCGGCTTAGATAAAGACTATCGTTTACGGACTCAAATTGTTGTCAATGGCCTGAGTTTAAATGGTTCACAAGTTCGCATTTTCCAAACCCTGAAATCAACAAATACCAACTATAACCAAACTTTAGGTTTAGCCAGTTTAATTCGTATTAATACCAATGATCGTGCTGAGTCACTGAGTATCAATGATGGAGATTTGGATGCTCGCGGCATGCGTATCAGTACAGCTGCACGCTCTGAATTGGATGATGGAACAGCAGCGACACCAGCGATGGATCGTTCTGCAGCTCCAATCTTTCATGAAACTGAAGGTCTATATTTATATAGCCCAAATATCAATTTAGTTTTAGGAAATATGTATCAGCCCTTTATTGTGGGTTCAGAAGGTCGAAATATTATTTTGGAAGTGACACGTATTCCAAATGTACCTTCTATTTACAGTAAAATTTATACTTACTATACGGATATCGCTGGTAATACCACAGGTACATCGGGTTTAACTGCTGCAGACTTTAAAGGTTCAACCTGTAATGTCTATAGTTGTGGCACGGAGTTAAAAGCAAACTCTTCAGATGCGACAGCACTATATCAAGGACGTAATGCAACACACAGTAGCATTGCGATCGGTACAGTAGAGCGCTTGCCTGGTAATCTGTTGAATGCAAAAAGTACGGATACTGCGACAGGTGTGGTGTTTAAAGGTGTCAATGGACAAAGCACGAATTTAGGATCTGTTGCCATAGATGGCGTATTGATTCAGCACTTAAAAATAAGAACAACAGGGCTGTAGGAGAAATCACATGTATAAAATTTTATGCGCTGTTGTTTGTGCTGCACTGACACAAACTCATGCAGGTTTAGTGTCTATGGATAATAGGGAACTTACCGCTGCAACCGGTCAAGGCGGTGCAGATCTCAGTTGGACGCTTTCATTAAACCATCAATACGCCAATGATATGTCGAAAAACAACATTTCTATCATGGATGCGAATGGTAAAACTACTCAGGCTTTTTATGGATATCAATGTTCATCCAATGAATTTTGTCGTTTAGCACTTGCGCCCAATAATCATGTGGATGCGAATGGTAATAAGAAATGGTTGGTGTTTAAACAGTTTCAAGGAACGTTACAAATCGATCAATTTTCTTTAGATGGCGTGACGATCATCAATCGTGAAGGTAATCCACAAACGGCTATGCAGCTGACATTTTATGATAATAAACCATTAAAAATTAGAAATTTAGGTTTTGCTACCTTGGCAGTAGAAACAGGTACGACAGGTAAGGAGGGGTATGAAAATACCAGTACTTATACGACCTATACCGAAAAGAAAGCTGATGGAACAACTTCAACTTTAGCTGTGCCTGATTTTGATCGTGGTTCAGAACAAGGATTTATGGGTGTTAATGTGCACGGCAACATGCACATGAGTGGAAAGTTAAACATCTTCAGTTTTAACTGCACTGGAAATGGTGCAGGTCGCTGTTAATCAGCTGTGACTGAATATAAGGATATAGTGATGAAAAAAATAACAACTTTAACGGCACTCGCAACCAGTATTTTACTTGCTCAACATGCATATGCTTTTGAAGCGATGACCGATGAAAGCTTGGGTGCAGTTACTGGCCAAGATGGTATTTCGATTACCTATGAAGTTTCTAGAGTCAAAGTTGATCAGTTAAATTGGGTTGACCCAACTGACCAAAATAAGATGAAAATGGGTTTGCACAATGTACAAATAGATGGCGTTGGACAAAGTACCATTAGATCAAAATTAGATTTTGATGTGGGGACGACGGATGCAGGTGTAGGTATGCGTATTGCAGCCAGTGTCAGCCCATTTACGGCTGTTGCACAAAATATTATGCTGCTGTGTCAAGGTGCAACGTGCCAAACGCCTGCGCAAAACTTAGGTTCGCTTACGATTGCAACAACTTCACCTTTAAAAGTATTACTTGAAACCAGCAATGGTCTATTTAACCGTAATGATGCGGCTTATATGGAATTTCAATTGCAAAATGCCAGTATTAGTCATGGGATGAATGGACATAGCGTAACGTTAAAGGATTTTAACTTTAACTTTGCGGGTTCAGGTTATATGTATGTCGCAGCAGATGAAGGTATTGTCCTCACCACAAAATCAACGGGAAGCAAAGACCATACGATTAACCTTGGACGAGTAAAAGATACATCAGATGTTCATAGTTCACGTAGTGATGCAACAAATCCTGGAGTGAATATTGATCTACGCTATGGTACTGATGGTGGTGCGCAGCGGAATTTAATTCGTATGGGAGCATCGGGTGCTGTCACCAATGCACGAGTGGCCTTAAATGCAAACCAAGAAGGAATCAAAGATTTTGGTCTAGCAACGAAGGCTTCAGGATATGAGTCTGTTGGTTCAGGTGGTTTACATTTAGGAGTGCGCGCGGATTTTACTTCAAAGGATGATCCGAGTCTTGTTGCAGGTCAAGCACCGACAACCTTAGAAATTGGCCATACGGGTATTGGTAGTTATGCCATTGAATTTTCTAATTTAACGTCTTTAGTTGCTGATAAAAATGCCTATATTGATTTTGGCGATATTTATATCAATACCATTCAAGCCAAAAGCCTTGATTTTCTGGTAAATGATAAATTAAAAGCGACATTAGGCTTAACCAATAATGTTTTAACCCAGAATCTGTCAAATCAAACGGCGGGTGGAAATTTTGCACTTGTGGCGATTCGTGGTATGGATTTTCAGTCCATCGCGCGTACCGCACGATTTATTTCTGATAACTCAATTGCTGCAATTGCAAGTAATGACAACAGTTGGGGGATTGGTATTCCAATTTACAATATGAATGCCAATGTTGCATTATCAGAGAAAAAATATAGTTATAAAAATACGACTGAAAAATCAGGTATTGGCTATAACCTCGTGATGAGCACGGATGGTTATGGTGTTGATAAAAAAACAGGAACACCAAGTACGACCTCTATTATCTTGATCGATGGTAAAAAAGGCTTAAATGGCCAAGAAGTCAATTATTATGCAGGCTTGCGAAACATCAATGCGCTGATTCAATCTGATGGTGTGATTGGCTATGAAAATGACGGTATCTATGTACGTGCAGATAATTTATTGATTGCAGCCAATGCCGAGTTAGCGATTGGTCAACTTCCGGGTTCAACCTATAACTGTGCGACTACAGCTTCTGTCAAATGTGGGACAACAGTACCTTTAGATAATTTCTCTAAACGTGATGATGTGTTGACGAATATTGCGTTTAAGCTCGATGGTAAGGGGGAGCTATTTATAGTACCGGGTCTAAATGACAGTGCAGAAAATAATTATTTGTCTTTCCGTGGAAGCTTTGAATTTAAAGCCTTAACAGATGCTGAAAAGAAAGATCAAAAAGTTATGGGAAGCTATTTAAGTTTGATGAATGAAGATGTAAATGCTAGCGGTGTCGTTTCAGCTTCAAGTATCAATATTAATAAAATGCAGGGCGATCTAGGCTTTGATGCTCGGATTAAAATGAAGCAAGATTCGGTAGAGTTTGATAATCAGGTGAAATTTAATCCGACCAATAATATGTCTAAAGCATTTCGTGCAGAAGTTTCGATGTTAACAAATGGCAATATGCAGAAGATGGCGGATATTGCCCTAACAGGTGGAACAATGCGAAGTACGATGGGGATTACTCCGCGCTAGTCAATTTAAATCAATAACAAATAAATAAAATAACGAACAGGGAATTTGTTATGAAAAAGAAGTTAATCAGAGGTTTGATATTCTCGACATTTGCGATGAGTAGCTTATCTCATGCAATGATGGCTTTAGATGATGAAAGCTTATCAAAAGTTGATGGTCAAGCATTACTCTCCATGGAATATACGCAGGGGTATAATTCTGTGGATGAGAGTGGACAAGCCGTAGACCAATCCAATGTCGGCTTTTATAAGCTTGGTTTAGAAGCTGAAATGGAGCTCAATGCCAATATTAAAAAGCTGCAATTGGGTTGTGGTGGTGCAAATGGCTCAGGTGCTTGTGATATTGATATCGATCATATTTCATTGAGTGGATTGCCTGTAAATAGCAATTATACGTCTGATGAACGTGCGGCAACTTCTGCTTTGTTGACCAATCCTTTTATCGAAATTGCAATTAAAGATCCCAAATCAGCTGCAACTCGTGAAGTGATGGGCTTTCGTCTGAGCGCTGAAAAAATTTCTGGGTTAATGACATTAGGTACAGAAAATAGTAATACACCCAATGGTATCAACACCTTTAGTGGGTATATGAAAACCAAAGCGTCTGCGGGTGTTGCAACAACTGCCGAGCGTGTGATGGACTATGCTTCTACGCAGCAATACATTGAAGGGGCAGTTAAGGGGACATTATTTGGTGCTGAAGTTGATCTACCGCTTCACTACAAATCAGATAATTATTCTTTTAATTTAAAATCAACCACAGCACCTTTTACAATTCCAGCCACTGTCGTGAGCGGGAATAGAATTAAGGATAATATTGCGGTATTAAAAGGCACAGGTACAGTTGATCGTCTAGATTTTAGTGGTCCATTAGAAGCTCAGATCTCTCTACTTGGGTTAAATATTAATTTGAATAAAGACGTAACAGGCTATCTTACTGGACTACAAACCGATATTACGGTAAATCAAAGTTTAGGTTTGATCCATGCACTTTATCTAAATAACCCTGCTTCGTTATCCTTACAAGCTCAAAAAATACTATGGCCTGGAGCTGCAGTTGCAGCAGAAAGAGGTTGGTGGTTGGCGATGGAAGATGAGGTCGATTTGGGGAGTATTACACCTTCAGACAAAGTGGCGATTACGGATGAAGTATTGAAACAAACGATCGCCGGAATTAACCATGACCTAAGTACCAATGTTCGTAACTGTGGAGATTTACTTTTTGGTTGTGTTGCAGGTTCGGCTTTGGATGTTAAAGAGATTAAAAACCCGTCATTAATTGATTTCCCATTAAACAATTTAAAACTTTCTGGACAGGAGTTTCGTTCTAACTGCTTCGGCGGGCTGAAATTCTGTTAAGGCTTAAAGTATTTAATATAAAAAAAATCCCGCACTTAGCGGGATTTTTTTATATTTAGCGCAAATTATTTTGCAATTTTCGCTAAAAGGTCTTCTTTACTGAGGTTGCTTGATTCTTCATCACGGCGACCTTTGTACTCAAATGTACCAGCATCCAAACCTTTCTCACCAATAACGATACGGTGTGGAATACCTGTTAACTCGATATCAGAGAATTTAACACCTGGACGTTCATTACGATCATCTAGAAGAACATCATAACCAGCAGCAGTTAATTCTGCATACAGTGCTTCAGCTGCTTCTAACGTGCGCGGTGATTTATGCGCATTCATTGGCACAATAGCAACTTCGAAAGGAGCAATTGCAGACGGCCAAATAATCCCTTTGTCATCGAAGTTTTGTTCAATTGCAGAAGCAACAACACGGGTTACACCAATACCATAGCAACCCATAGTCACAACGAGAGGTTTGCCGTCTTCACCTAAGACTTTACAGCCAAGTGCTTCAGAGTATTTTTGACCCAACTGGAAGATATGACCAACTTCGATACCACGTTTAATCAAGATTGTACCTTGACCGTCTGGAGAAGGGTCACCTTCAACAACATTACGAAGGTCATAAACTTCGGTGTATTGTGCATCACGTTCCCAGTTTACACCTACAGCATGTTTATCGACTTGGTTTGCACCAGCAACAAAGTCTGAAAGTACAGACGCTGCACGGTCAACAATAACTGTAATGCCTTTTTCGGTTAAGCCTTGAGGGCCACAGAAACCAGCCGTTAAACCTAAGTCAGCCAATTGTGCTTCAGTTGCAAAGGCCAATGGAGCAGCAATTAATGGGTGTTTTTCAGCTTTAATTTCATTCAGTTCATGGTCGCCACGTAGGAATAAGGCAACCACTGGCGCAGCTTTACCTTCTTCAGCAACACCTTGAACCAACAATGCTTTTACAGATTGAGCAGGTTTTGATTTAAGGAATTCAGAAACATCAGCTATGGTTTTTTGATTTGGTGTATCAATAATTTCAAGTGCTTTAGTCGGAGCAGCACGTACACCAACTAGTACGGCTTCAGCCATTTCTACGTTAGCAGCATAATCTGACTCTGTAGAGAATGCGATGTCATCTTCACCGCTAGACGCAAGGACGTGGAATTCGTGTGAACCAGAACCACCAATTGAACCTGTATCCGCTTGAACTGGACGGAAATTTAAACCTAAACGAGTGAAAATTTTGCAATAAGCTGCATACATCTTGTCATAGGTTTCTTGTAAAGAAGCTTGGTCAACATGGAAAGAATAAGCATCTTTCATGATGAATTCACGTGAACGCATCACACCGAAACGAGGGCGGATTTCGTCACGGAATTTGGTTTGTACTTGGTAGAAGTTTGCAGGCAATTGCTTATAGCTTTTCAATTCATTGCGAGCAAGATCTGTAATCACTTCTTCATGTGTAGGGCCAAGTACAAAGTCATTGTTATGACGGTCTTTAAAACGTAAAAGTTCTGGACCATATTGTACGAAACGACCTGATTCTTCCCATAAAGATGCAGGTTGAGTGACAGGCATCAGGACTTGAAGTGAACCAGCACGATCCATCTCTTCGCGGATAATCGCTTCAACTTTATTTAATACGCGAACGCCCATCGGCAGCCAAGTGTATAAACCTGAAGCCAATTTACGAATCATCCCGGCACGAAGCATAAGCTGATGTGAAATAACTTCAGCATCGTTTGGGGTTTCTCTTAACGTTGCAAATAAAAAGCGACTCGCGCGCATGGAAACTGTCCTAAAAAATTAAGCGTTAAAGTGGAGAGTATACAATAAAAAATGAGGTGAACATTTTCCAAAGTCACCTCATTTTAGATTTTGTCATTATGACATGATTTTTTTGGCCTGACGTGCAAGGAAGTTTCGGAAATCATCCAAATAGGTAAAAATCACTGGAACAACCACGAGTGTCAGTAAGGTAGAGGTAATCACACCACCAATCACGGCATGTGCCATAGGCGCGCTTTGTTCACCGCCTTCACCCAGACCAAGTGCAAGCGGAACCATACCCATCACCATTGCGCTGGTGGTCATTAAAATGGGGCGTAAACGGGTTTTACCTGCTTCAATAATTGCGTCATAACGATCTACACCATGATCCATAGCTTTTTTAATAAAGTCGATGAGTAGAATTGCGTTCTTTGTCACCAAGCCCATGAGCATAATAATCCCGATAATGGAAAAGAGGTTCATGGTTGAATTAAATAAGAATAGGGCCAAGAACACCCCAATCAATGATAAGGGCAATGAAGCCATAATGGCTGCAGGGTGAATAAAGCTATTAAATTGTGAACCCAAAACAATATAAATAAATACAATGGAGAGGGTAATTGCTGTCATTGCATAACCCGCAGATTCAGCCATATCTTTATTGGCACCTTGCGTGACAAAACTATAACCCGGTGGCAAGTCGAAGTTTTTCTCGATCTCATTGATTTCGGCTCCAATATCACCCGCGGGACGACCTGCCGTGTTGGCTTCAACCATCACTTCACGTGCCAGATCACGACGGTTAATTTGTGAAGCACCGAGTGTTTCTTCAAAGCTAGCCACACTTGCCAATGGAACCAAGATAGGTAAGCCTGTGGCATCGGTTTTTTGCGATGTGATGTACATGCTTTGAATGTCTGTTGGTAGTCGACGCTGATCTTCAGTGAGACGTAAATTTACATCATAGGTTTCGCCTTTATCATCCTTCCACGTTGTTACATTATCCCCCGCAAGAAGAGGGCGTAACACATTGGCGATCTGATTGACGGATAAACCTAAATCACTGGCTAAAACGCGATTGATATGTACACCTAGCGTCGGTTTAGGTTCTTTAAGCGAGCTTTCTAAGTCGACAATACCTTCGACTTTGGCAACTTCAACCAAGAATCGATCTGAAATGCGTTGTAACTCATCTAAGTCAGGGCCTTTAATCGAGATCATGACCGGCTTTTGACCGCCCGAAACTGTTTCATCAGCTGAGGCAATCGAGGTAATAGTAATTCCTGCCACATGTTTTAAACGTGTACGGAATTCATTGTTGAGATCCTTTAAGGTTTGACTACGCTCCGTACGTGGTGAAACGGTGACACGAATGCTGGCATGGTTTTTGCCGCGGTCAGTAGCACTATTAATGGCACCATAAGTGGCTTTGACTTCTGGATGCTGGCGAATGATACGATCGACTTGCTTAAGCTTCGCCTGTGAATATTCAAGGGTTGCATCAACGGGTGTTTCAAATTTGATCCGAATTTCACCTTTGTCTGGTACCGGTACAAATTCGGTTCCGATCAGTTTGGATAAACCCAATGCACCAAATAATGATGCAACGGCGATTAAAAGGGTGATGAGACGGAACTTTAAAGCAAGCTTGAGTAATTTTTCATAATGATGGCTTAAGTTATCGAGCTTGCCCGAAATCCAGTTAAAAAAGCGTTTGATTTTGCCGGGCTTTTTATTTGGATCGTGGCGTTCTGCCCAGTGAGCAGACAACATCGGGTCAAGGGTGAAACTCACAAACATCGAAATCAGTACAGCGGTACTAACGGTTACACCGAATTGATAGAAGAAACGCCCAATAATACCGCCCATAAATGCCACAGGTAAAAATACCGCGACAATGGTCAAGGTCGTGGCCAATACAGCTAAACCAATTTCTTTCGTGCCGTCGAGTGCGGCGGTGACATGGTCTTTGCCCATATCGGCATGGCGGACAATATTTTCACGAACCACAATGGCATCATCAATGAGTAGACCGATACTCAGCGAGAGAGCCAGTAGGGTCATCATGTTGATGGTAAAACCAAAAATCCAAACAAAGGTGAGGGTGCCCAGTAGCGAAATCGGTAGGGTTAAACCTGTAATAGCTGTCGAACGAAATGAACCGAGAAATAGCAAAACAATGAAGACTGCAAGTACAGCACCTTCAATAATGGTACGTGCCACATCTTTAATGCTGCCACGAATACCTTTAGATGAATCAACCACAATTTCTGCCGTCGTGCCTTGTGGTAATTGCTGTTGAATTTTACTTAAAGTTTTACGGGTATTATCAACCACCTCAATCACATTAGAGTCCGAACTTCGCAGAATGTCGACAGCAACGGCTGTTTTACCATTCAGATAGGCACTCGACTCCATTTCGGCTTGGCTATCTTCTATCTCGGCAATTTGTTTGAGATAAATCGGCGCGCCATTTTTATTGGCAACCACTAAATCTCCGAATGAGTTTGGATGAATAACCCGAGATTTAATTTCGACCACCAATTCTGAGTTCTTTTGTTTTAAGGTTCCTCCCGGAACTTCAATATTTTCAGATTTTAGGGTGTTTATAACTTGATCGATCCCAATCCCGAAACTTTGTAATTTTTGTGGATTTACTTGTATTCGAATTTGTCGCTGCGCATCGCCCAATAAATTGACCGTACCGACACCAGGAACTGTTCTAAGTTGTGGCACAATCCGTTGATTCAGATAGGAACTCAAATCACGTAAAGACATGTCCTTCGATTCAAAAACAATCGACATAATCGCACTGGCAGTAGGGTCGTAGCGTTCTACAATCGGGTCATCAATTTCATCACGAAATTGTGCGGTTACTGGTGCAATTTTATCTCGAATATCTTGTGCAGCTACCGAGGATGAGACATCTAGATTAAATTCGACAATGACCGTGGATAAACCTTCACTGGACTGTGAAATGACTTGCTTAAGGCCTGAAATGGTATTGATCTGATCTTCAAGTTTCTTGGTGATCTCAGATTCGACAGACTCAGGAGAAGCACCCGGATAGTTGGTGTAGACCACAACAAAAGGGAAGTCGACATCAGGAAATTCCTCAACGCCCATACGCTGCCAAGAAGCGAGTCCTAGCACCATCAGACAGAACATCATCATGATGGTGAAAACAGGATATTTCACACTAATTCGGGTTAACCACATAACAACTGTCCTGCCTTATTCTTTTAATTTTGGCTGATACTTACATCTTGTTTGATATCTGAATCATTAAATTTAATTCGGCTGATCAGATCACTATTTTGTAAGCCCTGAACAATCGCGGTGTTATTGCTATAACTCTGATTCAAAATTTGTACTGGTACTTTGGCAATTTTATTTTGACGAATGACCCAGACGTAAGGTTTATCTTTTAGATTTTGAATGGTGTCGAGTGGAATTTTTTGGCCTGAAATATTATCCGTGCCTAAGATGTGACCTTCGACAAAAGCACCAATACTTAATGAAGTAATAGTTTCATTTGGGGCTGCAAAAAATTCAATTTGACGACTGGCTTGATCGGCAATCGGTGAAATCCGACTGATTTGTGCTGTGAGTAAATTGCTATTGCCTTGGATGTTATATTCAATCTTTTGTCCAATTTTCAGCGCTGCCTGTTGATCACTTGGTAATTTGGCTTGAATTTCTAATTGGTCTGGATTGACGATTTCAAAAAGGGTTTGTCCGGCAGCAACCGTTTGTCCCGGTTCAACATCACGTTTGGTAATCACGCCTTGGATAGGACTATAAATGGTGCCGTCTTGATTGGCTTTACGTGCAATATCGACATTGGCTTGTTGGGCACGAACATTTTCCATTTGAGCTTGGTAATCGACACGACTTTGTTCAAACTCTACTTTGGAAATAAAGCCTTGATTTAGCAAACGCTGTTTGCGCTCCATCATTAGTTTGGCTTGATTGGCTTGAGCTTGCGTGGATGCGAGGTTCGCTTGAGATTGAGCAAGACGTGCTGCGTTGTCTTGATTATTTAAATGCACCAATACTTGGCCTTTGCTGACACGTTGTCCGACCTCTGCATTAACATTGGTTGCAGTCGCAGTGACTTGGGCTTGAATACTGCTCTGATTGACCGCCCGAATGGTGCCTGTAAATGCAGTTTTGGAAATTGCGTTGCCTTGTTCGATCGTGACCAGATCTTGTTGAATCAATTCAATCTTATTTTCTGGTTTTACACTTTGCTGCGAATCTTCTTTTTGACATGCAGCCAAAGTCAGGCTTATGCAAAGCAGGCTAAGCTTTAAAAATGGGGATGATTGCTGTGCAGATTGCATAATGGTCCTTATATCAGCGGTCTACAAAAGCAATTGAATAACAAGTTTATTCCATCGCTTTTAAACGCGTAATAATTCTGTCGTATTCAGCTTCTGTATTTCGATAGCGAGTTTGTAACGATTGAATGTATTCTTTTTTCGCTACCATATTTTTTTGATTATTATCCAACATTGTTTTTAATTTTGCCGGAACGGTTTCACCTTTTCGAAAATGTTCACGTTCTTGGCGAACAAATAATACACGATCATTTTGTAATTGTTTTAATTGTTCTTGTTCAAACACGATCTGTTTACGTATACCAGTCAGTGCATCACGCTTTTTAATGGCCGCAGTTCGGCTATTGGTATAGGCTTTTTTAAGTTTGATATCTGATGCTTGCTGACGTGCTTGGGCAGCACGCTGAGGAGCTTGTCTAACATCGGCTTCAGCATTGTAGGGGCGGTTACGTTTAATCACTTGCATATTTTGATCAAGTGCTTCATAACCATAGCGGATGTGATTTGGTGTCACATTGGTACTGATGTTTGCTATGCCTTTACTGTCATAGTAACGATACCAAGTCGCCTTTTGTGGTTGCTGCGTATTGGTTGGTGCAGCAAATAAAAGCGGGGTATAAGCCAACAAACAAGCCGTCAGAATGACTTTTTTTGAGAAATGTTTAAGGCCAATCAAGTGAATTTTTTTTGTAAACGGACTCAACCTTGTACTCCCCAGTTTAAAGTTGACTAAATTACTTATTTTAAAGTAATAATCTTGCTATAATATGCTTAATTAAGACAATTAAATACTATTCCAAGTTAAAAAAAAATCATTGGTCATCGGAAAGTGTGAAGCAGTTAATAAAAACAAGAAATCTTGTGTGTTTGCGCAGAAAATGTTCATTGAAAACGCAAGTAAAGATATGTTAAAAATGTTCACAACTTGTAAATAATAATGCTGCTAACTTAATTGTTTGTACATCCTCAATGGGTAGGGTCAATAAATGGACGATAAATTCCAAAATCTAAAAGTCATGGTAATTGATGATTCAAAAACCATTCGTCGTACGGCCGAAACGCTGCTTCAGCGTGAAGGATGTGAAGTAGTCACTGCTGTAGATGGTTTTGAAGCACTTTCAAAAATTGCAGATGCGAATCCAGATATCGTATTTGTCGATATTATGATGCCACGTCTTGATGGCTATCAAACTTGTGCCCTGATTAAAAACTCTCAAAATTATCAAAATATTCCTGTGATTATGCTTTCAAGTAAAGACGGTTTATTTGATCAGGCGAAGGGTCGTGTTGTGGGTTCGGATGAATACTTAACGAAGCCATTCAGTAAAGATGAATTGCTGAATGCAATCCGTAATCACGTTACAGCTTAATTAGATTTTTTATTTTTTGGGGAAAAAGCATGGCACGTATCCTAATCGTTGATGATTCACCAACAGAAACTTTCCGTTTTAAAGAAATTTTAGGTAAACACGGATTTGAAGTGATTGAAGCTTCAAATGGGGCAGATGGGGTGACAATGGCTCAAGCTGAGTTACCAGACTTGGTCTTAATGGATGTGGTAATGCCGGGTGTGAATGGTTTCCAAGCAACACGTCAAATTGCACGTGGTGCGACCACCAAGCATATCCCGATTGTCATTGTAAGTACCAAAGATCAGGCAACTGACCGTGTTTGGGGTAAACGCCAAGGTGCTTCTGATTATCTAACTAAACCTGTAGACGAAAAACAATTAATTGATGTGATTAAGCAACACCTCAATGCAGGATAAAGCTCTATGGCAGCAAATGGATTTATCGAATTACTTCGAATCGCAAAACGAGGAAACAAAAACTACGTTTCCACTGAAAATGAAGTAAACCGATGGTCAGGCATTGCTTTTGAGATGATGGGGCAATATTACGTTGCTCCTTTAGGTGAAGTAGCTGAAGTGATCTACCCACCAAAATATACGCCAGTTCCCAACACCCAACCTTGGGTGATGGGACTAGCCAATATTCGGGGACGCTTACTTTCTTTGTCTGACCTAGCACAATATATAACCGGTCATCGAAGTAGTTTTTCACCCACTCAAAAAGTTTTATGTATTAGTCATAATGACCATTATGTCGGTTTGGTAGTCGATCAAGTTTTGGGTATTCAACACTTTAATAAGAAAAGTTATTTTTCTAAACATAATGAGTTGGATCGAAATTTACAGGAATATTGTCAGGGGTATTTCCACCAGCATAACCAGCAGTGGAATGTATTTCTCTTCAGTCGTTTACTGCAAAATCCCAAATACATGAACGCATCTATAAAATTTATAAATTAATTGTCGCGCACGAACGAAAGAAGGCGTAATCGGGGAGAAGCTGAATGGGCTTTAAACTTAAAAAGAAAAATACGGGTGAAAGCACCAGTGGTCGTAAAGGCGGTAATGCTTTTCTGGCAAAACTGCAATCACAGACAGATCAATTATCTCGAGTTTTTGGTGATAGTGAAAAATCCAAACCATTTATTTATGGTGCGATTGGTTCATTAGTACTGGCAACGATCATTTTATTATACCTATTCTATAGCGTTCCTCGCGGTAACCAATTAACGCAAAGTTTGGGTGAACTCCGTCTTCTTTCGCAAACAATTTCGCGTCAAGCAACTGAGGCAACTGCTTCAGGTACTGAAGATGCAATGAAAAAATTAATTGCCTCTCAAGATTCGTTCAAAGAAAACTTAGAAACAGTAAAAGATATTCATGCGAATACCGATGCGCTGAAATCTGTAGATACGCAGTGGGCTGAAGTTTCAAAAAGTATTGACTTGATTACTTCGCAACAAAAAATCATTAACAAGTTATATGACACGAACATCGCGATTGGTGAAACCATTCCGGGGATTCAGGCGGAATATAACCTGATGGTCGACCAAATGGCGCGTCAAGACATGCCTTCGAACCAGGTGGTTATTGCGAAAAACCAAGTATTCATTGCGGAACGTATTTTACGTTCGATCAGTTCGGTGCTTTCAGGTTCTGATAGCTCACGTGAGTCTGCGGATGACTTCAGTGCCGATACGGAAACCTTCGGTTTGTACTTAAATGCTCAATTGGACGGTAGTGCAGAGCTCGGTGTACAGCGTATTGAAAGCCCTGAATTACGTGAATCACTTGAAGGTATTAAAGCCGAATATGACGACGTATTAAAATCAGCTTCAGCTACGATTTTGAAAAACTCAACGCAAATTGTGAACGTACGTAAAGCATCTTCACAAATTTTTGCTGAGTCAGACAATTTGTTGGGTAATTTAAATCAATTGTCTTCTAACACTGGTCTGAAAACCATTTTACCTGCGGTACTGTTGATTCTTGCATTAACAGCCTTCTTGATCTGTGTATTCAAACTTCTTTCTTTACGTGGTCAATCGGATAAATTCCGTGTAACCCGTCTTCAAGAAGAATATGACCGTAACCAGAACGCGATTTTACGTTTACTCGATGAAATTGCCGATCTTGCAGACGGTGACTTGCGTTCGTATGCGACGGTATCTGAAGACTTTACCGGTGCGATTGCCGACTCGATTAACTTCGCAATCGACCAATTACGTGACCTTGTATCGCGTATTACAGAAACTTCTCAAGAAGTTGCACAATATACGGCGAATACGCAGGGTATTACCAACCAGCTTGCAGAAGCATCTGAGCATCAGGCGCAAGAGATTGCTGGTGCATCTGCCGCGATTAACGAAATGGCAATGTCGATTGACCAAGTATCTTCGAACGCTGAAGAATCAGCTGTCGTAGCAGAACGTTCAGTGCAAATTGCTGCAAACGGTGCAGATGTTGTAAACCGTTCAATTGAAGGTATGGACACGATTCGTGAGCAGATTCAAGAAACTTCAAAACGTATTAAACGTTTGGGTGAGTCTTCTCAAGAGATTGGTAACATTGTCGCACTGATTAACGATATTGCCGACCAAACGAACATCTTGGCATTAAACGCAGCAATTCAGGCGTCGATGGCGGGTGAGGCAGGTCGTGGTTTCGCCGTGGTAGCGGATGAGGTACAGCGTCTTGCGGAACGTTCAGCGTCTGCAACCAAACAGATTGAAGGCTTGGTAAAAACTATTCAAACGGATACCAACGAAGCTGTAATTTCGATGGAACAAACGACCTCGGAAGTTGTACGTGGTGCGAACTTGTCTAAGGATGCCGGGGTAGCACTGGATGAAATTCAGTCTGTATCGGGTAACTTGGCGAAACTGATTGCAAACATTTCGGATGCTGCAAAACTTCAGTCTGCTTCTGCAGGTCATATTGCGACAACGATGAACGTTGTACAAGAAATTACCTCGCAAACCACCAGTGCAACATTTGATACTGCGCGTTCGGTATCTGAATTGGCGAACATGGCTGAATCATTACGTGAATCTGTATCTGACTTTAAACTCCCAGAGTAAGTCAGGCGCAAACCTGCAGTACCTTAGCTACGGCTAGGGTACTGCACCGATTACAGATAACACATCGATAAGGTGAACTTAACGTCACAGTTAAGTCTTAGGTGATGGTTACAATTAAGTTTGAGCAACCTTCTTGGTGGCAAAACATAAGAAGCCTTAGCTATGAAAGAAATATTAAAAAATTTAGTTGAAACAACTACGCTTCCTGAAGATAGTTATCTTGATCAAGATGCAGAAATTTTAGAGATTTTTGTTGAAGAAATAGAAGAAATCTTTGAAGAACTTGCGGGTTTATTTACAACTTGGTTGGAAAATCCACAAGATAAAGACACTTTAACGACGATTCGTCGTCATTTCCATACCCTGAAAGGTTCGGGTCGTATGGTCGGGGCAAAATCGGCGGGTGAAACTGCATGGGCAGTTGAAGATACGCTGAACCGTGTTATTGCGGGTTCGATACAGTTAACACCGACCGTTCAAAAGTTTGCACAAACAGTTTTAAATGTTTATCAATACAAGCTCTATCCACGGTTTAAAAATGTTGCCGAATTGGATGTTGACTTACGTCCATTGGTTTTAATGGGGCAACAATTACAACAAAATATCAGCCTTGAGCCTGCACTCGAAGAATTATTAAAACTGGCAGATCAATTAAAATCTGAAGATGGTGTTACTGGTTTAGAACTGACTGATGTTGAAGCTACAGCGTCTGTAGAAGTGCTTGAAAGCACGATTGATGCGGTCGATGAATCAGAACCTGCTTCTGAACAAGTGGATGCAGATGCATCACTGGTCGAAGAGACAGTGAGCATTTTTATTGAAGAAGCTGAAGAACATCTACAAACGATTGATCAGTTCCTCCAATCTGATGACAGTAAATCACAAGACTATAATGGCTTGATTCGCGCGCTACACACCTTACGTGGTAGTTCGTCGATGGCGCAAATCGAAGAGATTTTTGAAGCCAGTTCAAAAGTTGAAAATTTATTCAAAACCTTATTACAAGACGAAATCGTATCGAGCTCGAAAGAAGCTGCTTTATTGATTCAATATGCTGAATTTGTTCGTGATTATTTACACGTGCTGCGTTCAGGGGATAAGGCAAATCTTGCATCTATTTATGAAACCTTCAAAGCTGCTTGGGATGATTATGGTTTTGCTAGCCAAGATCAATTGGCGCCTGAAGATAATCCACAAGGTTTGGTTTCTAAACTAATCGAATTAAATATTGATCAGTTATTAGATGCTGAATTTGAGTTTGATAAACGTGCACTTGCTGAATTCCCAGACTATATTCAACAGCTTAGTCAGCAAGCTTTAGAGTTGATTAAACATACGGATAATCGTGCGTCTGTTGGTATTCATGATTTCACAACTCAACTGTGTGCAGCGTATCAGTCTTTAGTTGAAAAGCCTGAATTGCTCCATGCTGATTATGGCTATGAGTTATTTGCGCAAGCACATCAAGAGTTCATTCACTTATTTGACACTTTAGCTGCGGGTCAGCGTGTAGTGTTAAGTGAAGAGGTTCAGCGTTTCTTAAATGAGCTGACTGCATTTGTTCAACAAGACATTGAAGCAGTTGCAGCGACGACTACACCAGAAGCTCATGTAGTTGCTGAACCTGTTGCCACAGTAGAAGATAAAGCCGCTGTTGCAAATACAACAGCAGTAGACTTTGCACAATTAAGTCAGCGTATTCAACTTGATCATCAACAGATGCAAGCGGCTGATGCGAATAATGACTTTGATGAAGATCTTTTAGGGATCTTTATTGAAGAGGCAGAAGAATTATTGGTGGGGATTGACCAAGACCTCAGTACTTGGACACGTGATCAGACCAATACTTCAGCTTTGAATAATTTAATGCGCTATTTGCATACCCTAAAAGGTGGTGCAAATATGATTGCCGCGTCTCATGTGGGTTTAATTTCGCATGAATTAGAGTCGATTTATGAGCGCATTATTCGTCAGCAAATTTCGATTACGCCTGCGTTAATTCAAATTATTCGTTTAGTGCAGGATGATATTTCAGATCGTATTCAAACCATTCGTGACCAAGGGATCGACTACCCAGCGAATAATGTGATCGATATTCTCAAGAATATTCAGTCAATTGTGGCAGGAGAGCGTTCAGAAGCTGTTGCATTGGCTTCGGCTCCTATTTCAGCTGAAACTCTACAAGCTACAGTAGAGCCAGATGTGTCGGTGTCAGAGCCGATGAATATTGCTGAAGACACAGCAGACGCAGTGGTTGAAGCTCACACCACTGCTCACACTGAGTCTGCTGTTGAACATCTTGAACATGCGGTTGCTGAACATGTTGAGCAACCAGATGATGATCTACGTTCGGTCATGGAAGAAACCTTCCTTGAAGAGTCTGAGGAAATTCTTGAACAAGCCGTTCAATTATTAAATCAATGGACTGAACAACGTAGTGACCGTAACGTATTGCTTCAATTACAACGTGCTGCCCACAGTATTAAGGGTGGTGCGCGTATGGTTGAAAATGAACCTGTTGCCGCAATTGCGTATCAACTTGAGACGACGTTTGAGCATTTTGCGGTTCATCATTTCAACTCAAATGCATATGACGGCTTACTCAAAACGACGTTGGCATGGTTAAAAGAAGCAATCTTCAACCATGACTATAGTAATTTTGACAGCATCAAATTGAGCTTAGAATCCATTCAGTATGTGGATGTTACGGTTCAATTGCCAAACCGTGTTGCAGAATTAGAACAAGGTATTGTCAGTAAAGGCTTTGAATTTATTCAAGGTGATGGTGTTGAACCTCCATCTATGTTGGGTGAATGGTCTGAAGCTAATTCTTCTGATAACAGTAATGAGATGATTCGTATCTCGGCTGATCTCGTCGAGAAGATGATTGACTTATCAGGCGAAAACTCGATTAACCGTTCACGTATTGAGATGGACTTAGGTCAGCTAGGCAATACCTTGAATGAAATGGAGTTAGCAATTAAGCGACTTGCTGACCAGTTACGTCGAATGGATGGTGAGCTTGAGTCACAAATTATTGCCAAACATGGTTCTGAAAATTCACGCTATGCGGATTTCGACCCATTGGAGATGGACCAATATTCATCGATTAACCAATTGTCAAAATCTCTAGCCGAATCTGCGTCGGATTTGGTTGACTTCAAGAGCACCTTGGCAGAAAAAATCCGTGATGCGGAAGGTCTGTTATTACAACAATCACGTATTCAGTCAGAAATTCAAGAGAGTCTGATGCGTACCCGTTTGGTACCATTTGATCGTTTGTTACCACGTTTACAACGTATTGTGCGTCAAACTTCTTCGACTTTGAACCGTCCTGCGGAATTGATTGTACAAAATACAGAAGGCGAATTGGACCGTACGATCTTAGAGCGTTTGGTGACGCCATTTGAACATATGCTGCGTAATGCGGTCGATCATGGTTTAGAAGATACCGCGGAACGTTTGGCTTTGAAAAAGCCAGAAGTAGGTAGCATCGTCTTGAACATTAGTCGTCAGGGTACCGATGTACTGGTGTCTTTCAGTGATGATGGTAAAGGGATTGATGAAACCAAAATTAAAGACAAAGCCTTAAAACTTGGTTTAATCAAAGCGGATCAGTTCCTCGATAAACAAGAAATCTTGCAGTTGATCTTCCATCCAGGTTTCTCAACGGCACAAGCGGTAACGCAAATTTCAGGTCGTGGTGTTGGTCTGGATGTGGTGCAAAGTGAAATTAAAGCCTTGGGTGGCCATGTTTCCGTTGAGTCTGAGTTAGGTAAAGGGACGACCTTTACGATTCGTGTACCAACGACGGTAGCGGTCAGCGATGCCTTGATGGTGAAAGCGGGCGATCAGCAATATGCGATTTCATTAGCGCAAATTGAACGTATTGTCCGTATTGCACCTACGGCACTCGAAACTTACTTCAATAGTAAGGATGACGTGTTTAAAATTGACAACACCAATTACAAACTACGTTATCTATCAGAGTTTGTGGGTAATCAGCCAATTCCACGTTTAAATAATGTTGGCCATTCATTGCCTGTATTGCTAATAAAAGGCAACAGTGGTCAAACCATTGCTTTATTGGTAGATCAGCTGGTGGGTTCACGTTCTCAAATCGTGGTGAAACCAATTGGTCAACAATTTACCAGTGTGGCCGCGATTGCAGGTGCCACGATTCTAGGTGATGGTCATGTATGTTTGATTTTGGATGGGCAAAATATTGCACGTCAAATTCAAACTACGCAGCGTGTTAAACATTCAGCTGAACAGCGTGATTTGGGCCGTCAATCCAATGCACGTCGTTTAGTGATGATTGTCGATGACTCGGTGACAGTACGTAAGGTGACTTCACGCTTACTTGAACGTCAAGGTTATGACATCGTGACCGCGAAAGATGGTGTAGATGCAATTGAGCAGCTTGAAAATGTCCGTCCAGACTTGATGCTACTCGATATTGAAATGCCACGTATGGATGGTTTCGAAGTGACAAACTTAGTCCGTCACCACGACATTCACCGTGACTTGCCAATCATTATGATTACATCGCGTACAGGTGAAAAACATCGTGAGCGTGCATTTAGCTTAGGTGTGACTCACTATATGGGTAAACCATTCCAAGAAGCTGAATTGCTTGCCAATATTGAAGCTTTAATTGCAGAAAAGCAGGGGTAATCTATGAGCCAAAATACTGTTTCTCAGGTTGTCAGCGATAAAGTTGATCAGCAGGAACTGCAACATCTCATTACGGTTTCTACCGGTTTTATCGATGCTTATATCATTGATTGTCATGGTAAAGAGCCAATGTTGTTACCACAAAATATTGTGCTTTCAGCGCTCGATAGTGCAACCAATGTTCCTTTTGTTGAATGGCATGAATTGAAATTGCCTGTTTTCTCAGTCAATGATCCTGCAAAAAATCAGGGTGTGGCTTTGGTCATTGAAGGGGATGATGTTGGACAGCGTTTTGCACTGATGTGTAATGAGATGCCGAAAACCATTCGTTTGCGTATTTCTGAAGTGGTTGATGAAGAAAAAGCCGTGAAAGACGCCAATATTTTCCAATATGTACGCATGGCCGATCAGGTATTTCATATTCCAAATTTAGCCAATATTCAAAACAGCATTGGGCTTCAAGCGGCTTAGTATTTGTAAAAACGAGATATAAAAAAGGAACTCAATGGAGTTCCTTTTTTTGACTATGTGGGGAATATTTAAGCCAACAGGTTTTCTAAAATCTTTTCGTAAATTTCAGAAAGTGGCTCCAACTCTGCCACATTAACGTGTTCATTGATTTGGTGAATCGTAGCATTTAAAACACCCAGTTCAAGCACCTGTGCTCCTGTAGGCGCAATGAATCGACCATCAGAAGTTCCACCACTGGTCGAAAGTTCTGTTTCAGTCCCTGTAACATCTCGAATGGCATCACGTGCGGCATTCACTAACTCACCTACAGGCGTAAGGAATGGAAGACCAGATAACGTCCAAGAGATGTCATACTCAACGCCATGACGATCTAAAATTTCCAAAGTACGTGCTTTGAGTTCATCTGCTGTTACTTCTGTTGAATAACGGAAGTTAAAGAGTAAATTCATCGTGCCCGGAACAACGTTGGTTGCACCTGTGCCGGCATTGATATTGGAAATTTGGAAAGACGTTGCAGGGAAGTATTCGTTGCCATTGTCCCACACGGTATCGCAAAGCTCAGCCAAGGCTTTTGAAGCAGTATGGATTGGGTTGATCGCAAGATGTGGGTAAGCAACGTGACCTTGTTTACCTTTAACGGTTAAATTGGCATTTAGTGAACCACGACGACCATTTTTAACAATATCGCCAAGTGTGTTGGTGCTAGATGGTTCACCCACCAAACACCAAGTCATTTTTTCATTACGCGCTTCTAAAGTTTCAACAACTTTGACTGTACCGTTGATCGAAGGGCCTTCTTCGTCAGAAGTAATGAGAAAGGCAATCGAACCTTTATGATTTGGATGCTTCGCAACAAAACGTTCTGAAGCAACAACCATAGCTGCCAACGCGGTTTTCATATCTGCGCTGCCACGACCATATAGTTTTCCGTCGCGAATTTCAGGAAGAAATGGGTCAGAACCCCATGCATCCAAGTTACCCGTAGGTACCACATCAGTATGACCTGCAAAGCAAAATACTGGTGCTTCAGTCCCTTTACGTGCCCAAAGATTATCTACATCATCAAAACGCATATTTTCAATGTTAAAGCCAATCTTGGCTAAACGATCCGCCATAATGTTCTGGCAGGTATGGTCAATCGGTGTTACCGACGGTTGGCGAAGTAGTTCTAGGCTGAGATCAAGAGTTGCTGTTGAGGTCATGCTAAATACAGAAGTCAAAAATGTCGCAATATAATAGGCGAATCAACAAGCGAAGGGAAATTTAGAGCTAAAAAAACCCTATTAAAAAATAGGGCTCTTTTATAAATTCTTGGGAAAGAAATTAATTGCGGCGAATTTCTTCCGAAGTTTTCTCAGCAGTATTGGTTACCGCATCTCCAGCTTTAGATACGTCTTTACCAACACCTTTTACTGTATTACAACCTGTCAGTACAAAAGCAACCATAAGTGATGCAGCTAAAATTTTTTTCATTGACTGTATTCTCCATTATGAAAGAATAATTTTTAGAGGGATAAATTATTCTGATGTGAGATTTAGATTAAAAAATAGCCGTATCAAACAGTAGGTGGTTTTTACGGTGGTTGAGTAAATAAATGTAAATTTCTACTAAATGGTGGATTGAGTCTTAAATCGTTTGCGGCAAAATCAAGCGTGGCTGTCTATACATATAATAGCTTTCCTCACTGTCTTTTTTATATAAACCATCTGTCCACCAATGTGCGGTTTTACTTGTCGGTTGCTGCTGCACGCAAATCCATTCATGTCGTTGTAGGCGATAATAGCCTTGACTCGTAGATGGAATGACATGTCCCCATTGACCTATTCTACGTGCAGGATTGACCCAGTTTGGTAATGTGCTGGTACGCTGAATAGGTAAATATAATTGACCCTTTAAAACGCAATAGCGCTGTTGAATCTGCTGCCCAAGTGCTTCATCAAATTGGAATTGTTTTTGGGTGAAATGATTGAGCTTTCGAGCCAAAGTATCACTACGATTTAAGCCATACCAATAAGGTAATTGAAAATCACGCTCGGCTAGATAATATTTTAAAGCCACTTCCCAATGTTCAACTTCACCACTTTCGGTATTTTTTAAAACAAAATCGAGTTCACCTACTGTACGAGGGCCATCAATTTTTTGAATGCTATGTCCGAGTAACTGGTAGGGATGGTATGGGTGATCGAGAAGCCAAAACCATATAAACATTTCGAAACGTAAACCAAGGCGAGTACTTTTTAATTTTTGTAAAAATTCTACTAATGCACTTGGGTGTTGTTCGAGTTGTTTTAAACGGGGAAGGTAGGCTTCAAAATGTTTTTGCCAAAGCTCGCTTGGATGAAAATGAAAGGGATAGCGGATTTCGAGTTCATTGGGAATTTGCTGCAGAATATTTGGGCTAGCAATACAGAAAGCCAATTGGCGAACTAAGGGCTGTTTAAATTGCAACCATGGCTCAAAATAAGACGACGTTGTCGGGGTTACAGCCATATTGAAACCTTTCGAATAATGCAGAATAACAACGGATAATTGTTAAAAACATCTTATACTACCTGAATTGAAAGTTCAGGGTAGCGGTATGAAGACGTTGTTTTGGCGAAGCTTAGTGGTTGTCTTTGTCATTTTAGGCTTTATAGGGGCTTTATTGCCGGGAATGCCCACGACAGTCTTCTTAATATTAGCAGCATGGGCAGCTTCAAAAGGCTGGCCTCAAATGGATGCGTGGTTGTTGAATCATCCTAAATATGGGCCAACCTTGCGTGCTTGGCGCGAAAATGGCACCGTCCCCCGCAAAGCAAAATGGTTCGCATCAATCATGATGTTGGTGAGTGGTCTGATTATGCTTTTTACTTCTGCACCGATTGCCGTCAAGATATTCACTGACTTAACCATGTTGATCGTTGGCATTTGGTTATGGACACGACCTGAGCCAAATCAGATACGGACTATTGAAATATCGCCGCAGACACAACCAGTAGATAAAGATAAGCAGAAAGAGCAAGAGCATGTCTGAATATACCCAAGATCAAGCCGATATCCTGATTAACTTGAAAGATCAAACTTTAACTTTGCCGAAGCTCAATAAGTTTTATCTAATTTCATCGGGTAAAAATGGCATTGGTGAACAAGAAAATAGTGGTAAGACTCCACGTGGTTGGCATCAAATTGCGGAAAAGTTTGGTGGACAACAACCTCAAAATGCAGTTTTTAAAGCACGTCAGTGGACAGGTGAGGTTTACGACGAGCAACTTGCCGCATTACATCCTGAGCGGGATTGGATTTTATCTCGAATATTGTGGCTCAGTGGTTTGGAACCCGGCTTTAATGTGGGTGAGGGCTGTGATACTTATCAGCGTTATATTTATATTCATGGCACACCAGATACTGAACCAATGGGTATACCGATGTCACATGGTTGTATTCGCATGCGAAACAGCGATGTTGTAGAACTTTATCAATTGATTCCATTAAATGCGCTGGTTTACATCACTGAACATTGAACACGTCGTTAAAAGCACAAGCCATGAAAACCGAAGTTCATGGCATCAAAACAAAGATTTGAAAAATTAAAGTGAGTTTGAAAGGCGTTTTTTTGTCAGGACTTTTGTCAGGACTAATGCTCGCAAACCAACAGAAAGTCGTGTTTGAATGTATTTTGTACACTAGGGTATTTTAGAATGCAGTGTGTGTGGTGAATTAATCGTCGGTTCGCTGAACGATTAGCTATGAGTCCACGCGAAAAACTGTTTTTATGTGAATGATGCAGAATATAAGTCATATTTTTAGTAATAAATTTACAGGTTTATAGCTAAAAAATGTTCAAAAATACTGATTTTTCCGCAATATAACTTATTTTTTAATCACTCAAACAGAAAAAGTGGAAAAGAGTTAGAAAAGCGTTTGACAGACCGTGAGGATTCTCTATAATGCACCTCATCAAACGATGAACATGTTTTGAAAAGGGCGCTTAGCTCAGTTGGTAGAGCGTCTGCCTTACAAGCAGAATGTCGGCGGTTCGATCCCGTCAGCGCCCACCAAACCTTTTCAGCGTTAAGATATTTAGAGTGCAGCGGTAGTTCAGTTGGTTAGAATACCGGCCTGTCACGCCGGGGGTCGCGGGTTCGAGTCCCGTCCGCTGCGCCACTTTAAATCTTAATTCGTTTGAACCACAATAGCGACATTGTGTAAGTGCAGCGGTAGTTCAGTTGGTTAGAATACCGGCCTGTCACGCCGGGGGTCGCGGGTTCGAGTCCCGTCCGCTGCGCCATTTACATGATAGATCTTTTGAGGGCGCTTAGCTCAGTTGGTAGAGCGTCTGCCTTACAAGCAGAATGTCGGCGGTTCGATCCCGTCAGCGCCCACCATGTTTTTTGCGATGCAGCGGTAGTTCAGTTGGTTAGAATACCGGCCTGTCACGCCGGGGGTCGCGGGTTCGAGTCCCGTCCGCTGCGCCATTTCAAAGAATATAATTGTTGTACCCTTTAAGGGCGCTTAGCTCAGTTGGTAGAGCGTCTGCCTTACAAGCAGAATGTCGGCGGTTCGATCCCGTCAGCGCCCACCATATCTTTTAAGATATAGGTTGTGTTTCGAAAGAAACTACGTGATGCAGCGGTAGTTCAGTTGGTTAGAATACCGGCCTGTCACGCCGGGGGTCGCGGGTTCGAGTCCCGTCCGCTGCGCCATTTATCTTAAAAATCTCTGTTCAAGAGAATGCCTTTAGAAAAATCTTTGATTTTTCTCTTGCGCTCAGACAAAGCTTCGCTTTGTTACTCTTCGCTCAGGGCGCTTAGCTCAGTTGGTAGAGCGTCTGCCTTACAAGCAGAATGTCGGCGGTTCGATCCCGTCAGCGCCCACCATATTCTTCTATAGAAACTTCTTTCCCCAAAAGCTTGCCTAAATTTTCTGATTTACATAGAATCCGCTCTATAATAATTTTAATATTGTATGTGATCTATGAGAAATCCATATCAGCGCAAGGCAGCGTCTAAAACTCAAACTACAAATTACAATCCTCAAGAAACCTATAAACAATTTATTGAAAATATGGTCGCTCAAGGTGGTGTGATTGCGTTATATCAAGATGGTTGGGCACTTTGTGCGACGCCTACAGGTCAACGTTCCTTCGCTATTTGGCAAAACCGTGGTTTGGCACGTTTATTAATTAAAGACAATTGGTCCAATTATGAAATTCAGGAAATTTCATTAAAAGACTTTATCGAAAAAGTCATTCCGTTTTTACGCAGCGAGAGCACTACAGTATCTTTAGATTTAACCCCAGAAGGGCAAAATATTTTGGTTGCGCCTGAAAAGATGCTGTTAGATATTAAAAATTATTTATATCAAGTCTATCAACAGCGCCCAGAAATTTTTGAAAACCTTAAAATTCCTTTGCCACGTAGTATTCGTTTAAATTAATGGTTTATTTACAGCATAAAAAGTCCTTGTTCATTGGTCGAACAAGGGCTTTTTTAATATTCATTGAGTACAAAACCACTCAAAAAGGCAAAATATTCACGTAACCAAGAGTTGTAGCGGATGTACAGCGGTGTAGGTGCTGCAATGGTATACACTTGTGTATAGCCTAACTTTCGTGCAATTGCTTTTGCACGTGGGAGGTGAAAGTCACTACTGGCAATTGCAATGGGGGCATCAAGAGAAATCTGATGTTGTTTTAAAATCATTTTACTGTTGATCAGGTTGAGTTCTGTACTGGTACTTTTACTTTCTTCATATAGACGTGCCGCTGAAATGTCATAGTGTTGAAGTAAATAGCGTTTCATGACGGAAGATTCGGTCATTTTTTCATTAAAGCCTAAACCACCGGTCATGATCACAATAGTATTGGGTTGTTGCAAGGCATACGGTGCTGCGGCATCGAGACGCGCCTTTAAGGTCGGAGAGGGTTGACCATTTTCAATACCACTACCCAAAACGATGATGGCTTGGACGGAAGTAAATGGCTTGGATTGCTGGCTATTGAAGTGTAAATACGCAAAAAACAGTAAAAGACTCAATAGCCAAAGCCAAAACAACCACCATGTAGCACGCCAGAGCCTTTTGAGTTTAGGGTATTGATCTAAAATATTGTGGATTTGGGTTGAAAATAGTCCGGATAAAATAAAAATACACCCAATGACTAAGGGTAAAAGGATGCCTAAATGAATTTTATCTAATGTAAGTAACCAAATGGCATCTACGCAGAGCAGCAAGCCTACACAAAGCAGTAGTATTCTTTTCATGCAAAAAATTAAAGCAGTATTCGTATTTGGCCTAAGTATAGCGTGAAAAAAACCAGACACGAGGTCTGGTTTTTAGTTGGGACTATTTATGAGTAAACATCTTATTAGTAAACATCACGACGGTAACGCCCAGCTTGACGCAGTTCAGCCACGACATCTTCACCTAGTATATCAATTAATGCGTGGTCAACGTCCGTTGCCATACCGTTGATACTACCGCAAACGTAGATCACGGCACCTTGTTCTACCCATGATTTTAATAAGGTCGCATGGTCACGTAGCTCATGATGCACATAGCGTTTCTCCGCTTGATCACGAGAGAAGGTGAGGTCTATGCGTTGAACTAAGCCTGTGTTTTGCCATGCTTCAATGATGTCTTGATAGAAGAAATCATGTGCGCGTTGACGCTCACCAAAAATCAGCCAGTTTTGCGTATAGTCTTGACGAACGCGTGCATGTAAAAGACTGAGTAAACCTGCAATACCTGTACCGTTACCAATACAAATCACAGGACGATTATCTGCAATCAAATGGAATGATTCATTGGTGCGAATACGCAGTTGTAGTGTGCTATTGATCGCTGCATGTTGTGTTAACCACCCTGAGCCTAAGCCAAGTTCACCCTCTGCATTGGATTGCTGACGTACCACTAAGCGTAATACTTGCTGACTTGGAATACTGGCAATGGAGTATTCACGAGTTGGAAGCGGTGGAAGCTGTTCAAGCAAATGATCAAGATTGGCAAAGGGTTCAATATCTGTATTTAGGTTGCGATCCCATAATGCATCTTCAATACGTTGCTGAGTAGAATCAACCACTTGCTGACTTTGAATCTGGTACTTTTGCATGAAGTTTGCAATACGTTCAGCACTATTCCCCGGCTGAATCTCTGCAATATCACCCGCTTGCCAGTTGGCTTCATGTTGCGGTTTTAACTCAATATTAAATGCAGGTGCACCTAAACTGTTCGGGTTGAGCAGATCACGTTTGGTCAATGTCCATGCATCAAAAGTTTTTTCAATTTGCATGTGCTGAAGTTCAAGTTTAGTCGCTTTGGCTAAAGCGCTATTCCATGCTTGAATGGCTTGGGTGTCGCCATTATTGACTTCAATTGTGTCAAACAGGTGCTTCGCAGCATTACTCTGCATCCAACGATGAATCGCATGACCAAAGCTACAGAAAGTATCCGGATATTCTTCAGAACCTAAAGCTAATACGGCAAACTGAACATGACTCAAATCGAGGCTTTGTGTCATCAGTTTACGTTCAAAGCTTGAAGCAAGGTCAGGTGCTTCGCCAGTGCCATAGGTACTTGCAACAAATAAAACCTGAGCGGCTTGCGTTAAGTCATCTGCTGAAAGTTGCTGAACAGCTTTCACTGTTACAGGCTGACGAGCCTCTTGTAAGCTTGTTGCTGTACGCCATGCCAATTGTTCAGACTGACCTGTTTGTGATGCATAGCAAATTAACCAAGGCTGTGCATTTGGGTCGATGGTAACTGGTGCTAAGCTTTGACGGGCTTGCTGTGTCAGTTTTTTCTGTTTACGACGTTTGAGATAGAGCATCCATCCTGTGACAAAGAACAGCGGCATCATGAGGGATGCAATAACCACAAAGAACTGATAAATCGGTCCGAAGAAACTACCGCGATGTACAGGCAACATGCTGGTCATGATTTTTTCATTTAGCTTTTTATCTTCGTATAACTCGATATCGGTGAGTGCAGCCGTTTGGTAGTTATAAGTCGCTTTGTTGCGCGCACGCTCATGTTGAGGGACGGCATCCACAAAGTTAATTTCTAATTCACCATTGGCTTTTTTCGGAATATTAAAAGTGACACTTGAGTATTCACGACCAATATTTTGATTAAAGCCGTTCCAACTTTGCGTTAGGGCAATATTCACTTGTTCAGGTTTTAGACCACGTTTTTCTCCGCGACCTTCAGCACCATATTTATTTTCTTGAGCGCCGTGTTCAGATTGGCCTGACGTTGCAGGATTTCTTTCGGAACGTGCTTGGTGTTCACCTCGAGCTTGTCCTGCTTCAGTGGCTTGTTTTTCACCACTTTGCTTTTCACCCGCCTGTTCAGCAGGTTGCCCATTCGGTTTTGGACCTTCTTGTAATTGCGGCTGTGGACGTTCAACGCCCATGACCTTAAACATGCCATTACGCCACCAGTCATAAGACCAATACAAACCTGTACATGCCAAAATGAGATAAAAAACAATCACCCATGTGCCGACGACTGCATGTAAATCCCATAGGAAATTACGTCCTTTGAGCTTTGGTTTAACTGCAAGCCATTGTTTTACAGAATGTCTTTTTGGCCAACGTAGATACAAACCACTCAATACAAAATAAATCAGCATCAGTGTACATGCGCCGGTAATTTGTTTACCAACAGGGCCAACAGTTAAATTACGGTGTAGCTGCTGTACAAACTGGAAGAACTTTTGACCTTTGATTTCAGGTAAAACTTCGGCTGTATAGGGGTTAACCATCATGTTATAGCCACGACGAGCACCTTCTTTGACAATATTCACGGTACTTGAGGCGGTAGCATCTGAGGCAATAGAGATGCTGTTAATTTTCATGTCAGGATCAGACTGACTAAAGTGCTGATAAAGCTCAGCAGGGGTTAGTTTAGGCTGCTGTTGAGCCTGAACCACATAACTGTCCTGATTGATTGCTTTAAGTATTTGCTGTTCATAGGAATAAATGGCACCTGTAACCCCCATGAGCGAGAGTATTAAGCCGGCACTAATCCCCAAGAACCAGTGAATCTGGAAAAGGGTTTTCTTAAACATGATGAATTTAATATTGATAAAAGGTTGCTGAATTGCGACAAATTATAAACGATGATTTAGTAGAGAATGTGGAAAAAGTAAGTAATATTCATTCTCATTATTGTAATTATCAATAATTATTCAAAAATTAAACACATAAAAAAACCTCCAAAGAGAGGAGGCTTTTTATAAACAAATGTCTGTTAGGCTTAAATTGCTTTAGCAGGGCCTACAGTTTCATTTAAATGTTTACGAATGGTCGAAAATGGAAACTTCTTGCTATCCATACGTTTAGGCAAGATGTATGCGCCGTCTTGACCCTTTACTTTAAAGTTCAAAAGGATGAAGTCTTTGGTGTCATACCATTCATGAATGTCTTTCCAACCGACAGTCATCGTCCCCATGTTTGCGCCCATACGTTGCTGCATAGAGATCCCATGCGGCTGAACACCCATACGGATGCCTTTAATTTCTTGAACAGGGACTTCGTTCAGTTTGCGTTTCGCATACCATTCGATACCGAATTTACGCACAAGGAAGTAAATCACGACACAGACAATAGCTACCCAGCAAAATACTGTTGAATAGTTCTTAATAAAGATGAGGCCCAAGAGTGCCAGTGCAAGAATTGCACCCATAATTAGCCATGCTTTTTTGCCAATTTTGAAGTTACTGCGAGACAGAACAAGTTGAGCATAACGTTGTTCTTCTTCAGAAATTTCATAAGCCACTGGCTCTAGCGTGTAGGCGTATAAATTTTTTGCGGTCATAGTGAAAGTAACAGATTTAAAACTGTAAAAAGTTTAGCATTATTTATACCAATTCAGTGAGTATATTGTTCCAAAATCATCCAAATTATAGTGAAGCCAGTTCCGTCGATGCTTGATCATGCTCATGACTGAGATTTTGTTTCAATTGGCTAAATTGGTTCAACACGTTAAACATTAAGGATAGCTGTTGTAGCACAATCAAGGATTTTTGATCTTCCTCACTGTTTTGTGACAAACGCTGACGGATTTCTTGCAACATATTTTGCGCAGATAAGTCTGGAACTTCGTCACGCAGCAATGCACCTTGAATGTCATCCGTGGCTTTATCCAATAAGGTTAAGACTTGTTGATCTTGAATTTTTTCACGGTGTGCACCCAAGGCTGCGATATAACTAATAAAGGTATGATTGAGGCACAAAAACTCAAAGGCTAAAGCTTTTTGAGTCGGATCGGTATCGGGTTCGGTGGCTAAAGTGGAAATCAGTGAAGCCACTTCTGCATCGGTATTATGGGCTGCACGACGGACCACACGATAATTCAACCCGTTATTACGACCAGATTTGTATTGTTCAACCACTTCGGCCAAATAATCACACTGCGCTTGAATCGAACGGCTGATGGTTCGAGGCAGGCGACGGAATTTCCAATCTGGGAAAATGAAACTCACACCAAACCATGCCAAGGCACAACCAATCAGTGTATCAATCATACGCGGCATAGCTGCGGCAAAACCCATGCCATCTAAGTTAAAGTTGATCAGCGCCAAAATGGTAATAAATGCAGTAGCTTGTGCATATTGCTTACTGCGTAATTCAAAAAACAGTACGCCACTTAAAATGAGCAGTAATAACTGACCTTCGACAGAAGGGACAAAATATAAAATTGCATAACCTAAAATAATCCCGACCAAGGTGCCAATGATACGTAAATAGAGGCGGCGCTTGGTGGCGTTAAAGTTCGGCTGGCTGACAAACAGGGCAGTCAATAAAATCCAATAGCCATAACTGATATTGGTGACTTGGACAAAAATATAACCAATAAATAACACGGTCGACAAACGCACAGCATGACGGAACAGCACCGACTCAGGACTCAAATGTTGTTTGAATCGAATGACGATGTCGTCCCAACCTTTTAAATCATCATCTTTTAAACGATTTTCAATCAGGGCTTGTCGGTCAATATAACGCTCAGTTTCGACGTTGCGTAATTGTGCATCGATGCCTTTTAGGTTTTGGTATAAAGCAAATAAAGAGTTGATCCAAACTTCATCGTATTTTTGCTCTTCACGCAGCTTTTCGAGTGACAATTTTAGATTGTGGAATGCATGCTTAAAACGTTGATTATGATGATAGGGTTTTCGCTGTAAGATGCTGATACTCAAATCTTTACAAGCTTTTCCTTGAATCGAGAGCACGCGTTGAAAGCGAAATAAAATATCACTATGTTCAAAAATACGGGTCAATTTTTGATAATCAATATGTGCGGAATCGGCACGTTCATGAATGTCTTGCGCTACAAAATAATATTGCAGGCTACGACGCGTATCTTTTTGTCCACGGTCACCTTTTAAACGCGTTAATAAGACCGTTTTCATATCGTTGAAAATGCCAATTAATTTGCCATTTTCTAGTGATAGCTCAATCAAACTTTGCTGGTAACTTTCTGGTGTCATATCGACATCAAACAAGTTAGATTTTGCAAATAAGAAGTCACCTAGAGATGAATAGCTTTGCGCCAATTTGTCCTGAACTTGACGTACAGGAAACAGTAGAAAGCTCAAAGTCGAAAGCAGTCCATACCACATCGCACCGATGACCAATAAACCTGCTTGTGTATACCAATTTTCAAAAAGTTCGACCCCTAGCATGGAATACACGGAGATCACCAGACAGCCATAAGAAATGGTGGCATAGCGACGACCCAATGAACCCAAAAGAATCCAACCGATACAAGACACAATCAGGCCCAATGCAAATAAGATCGGATGCGGGAACAACAGATAAATGGATACCGCAGTAACAAAGAACCCAATATAAGTATAAATTTGATTGAGCACACGGACTGAAAAGCGGTCATCGATATCACTTAGACCAGCGGCAACCACACCCAAGGTGAGGGGAATGGTCATCAATTGCTGATCTAAAAAATATGGGACAAAGGCTGTTCCTGCGAAGGCAATGACCATGCGCAAGTTATACATAAAGGTCGTGTTATAGGTTGCTTGTTTCAGTCGTGCGAGCCAGGCGTTCAAAATTTTTCCTTTGCTAAAGCGATGGGGCAGTAAGCAATGTGTATCGTGTGAATTTTCACATTGAAGCCAAGAAATAATACTATGTGCAGTGTAAACTTGTCTGCAAAACTTGCTTGCGATAAATGAATTATTCTTATGAAAAGCGTCGAATCACAAAAGGAATTTTCTCAACGCTGGATCGTCTTATTGGCGTTACTGACTGCTTTAGGTCCACTTTCAATCGACATGTATTTGCCGGCTTTACCTCAAATGGCCGACGATTTTGGTGTGACAACGCAACAAGTGGCCAATAGTCTTCCAGCGTATTTCTTGGGTTTGGCGATTGGGCAGTTAATTTACGGGCCGGTCAGCGACCGCATTGGGCGTAAAACACCGCTATATTTCGGTTTGGTTTTATATATTTGTGCCAGTTTTCTGTGTGTCTTTGCCAAAAGTGAATGGAGCTTGATCGCGGCTCGCGTTTTGCAAGCCTTGGGTGGCTGTGTTGGTGTGGTGATTGCCCGTGCAGCAATTCGTGATCGCTTAAGTATGCAAGCTTCTGCTCAAGCCTTTGCCAGTATGATGATCGTGACAACAATTGCACCGATCATTGCACCTACTTTAGGCGCATGGGTATTGCAGGTGTTTGAATGGCAATACATATTTGCGGTATTGGTACTTGTCGGTATTTTTTGTCTTTTCTGCGTACATTTTTTCTTTCAAGAAACCCTGCCTGTTGAGCGACGCTTAAAATTAAGTTTGAAACAAGTCTTAGGTTTATATGGTGCGATTTTACAGGACGAAACTTTCCGTAAACCGATGCTCACAGGCTGTTTTTCTGGCGCGATTTTACAGGACGAAACTTTCCGTAAACCGATGCTCACAGGCTGTTTTTCTGGCGCAATTTTATTTTGTTATATCAGTGGCTCATCTGCCATTTTAATGGATGGTTATGGTCTGAGCCAACAGCAATTTGCTTATGTATTTGGGGCGAATGCTTTAGGGATTATGGTGTTTTCAACCCTCAATAAGAAACTTGCAAATCGACTGGATGTTCGCCATCGTTTGCAATTGGGTAATGCACTCCAATTGTGTGGTGTGCTGATCTTATTGGCGGCAGGATTATATAATCTTTCCTCTATCATTGTTGTAATGTTTGGCATGTTCTTATGTGTTGCTTCAATCGGCTTCACTGGGCCAAATGCCATGGCATTGGCGATGTCTGAACAAGGCTCACGAGCTGGCACAGCCAGTGCCATTATGGGAAGTATGCAATTTGCCTGTGGTCTATTGGCCGGAGTGTTTTTGAACTTTTTAGTATGGTCAGCGCTAATCAATATGGCTCTGATTATGCTGCTATTTGTGGTTGTTGCAATGTTCAACATGCGTAGTTTAAAAGCTTCAGCCATGGGTTGAACTGAATGCAGGTGATGACGTGTATAGCTAGTTTGACTTAAACGTCGGTCATCAACGTACGTGTCTTATTGATCAAATATCCGCGTCACTCATGATAAATGTTCATCATCCATAACGATGAATGAGGGCGCTATTTTCCCATTGTGAGTTCAATTGCTGTTTGCTCGAAACATATATCTAAGTAATCATGCATTTGAAAATAAAAAGTGAAACGGTGGATCGCTGTTGTCCCACTCGAATGAAATAGAGCAACTGATAAATAAGTATTATTTGCATTAAACACAGTGCTTTATGCTGAATCACTATCTATCGAATGCCTCTATCGGTAATGTGTCGGATTTTATCGTTTTTATGACATACCTATAGAGTATGGAATTTTACCTTTAAGGTATGGGTGTTGAGCTTTTTTGCCATCTGAATCGGCTAAGTCTGAATTTTAACTAAATATTTCAGTCTATTTTCAGTGATGGATTCAGCGTTTTTGCTTTTTGCTTTCAAGTATTTCGTTATTAAGGGCTGCAAGTTGGGACTTTAATGCGACTAAAGCACGGATATGCAGCTTGAAATTTGTCCGCTCAAATAGGCGAATAACAAAGCGCCCAGAGTTAGGGCATACAACAATGACAGGACAATAGAGAGCTTAGGATGAAAACTCAAACTGTATTCCACCCAATGAAAACCCTTGTTGTTGCCATGAGTTTGGCTACGGTCTCAATGGCTCATGCAGGCAGCAATACTTCTGAAATTGAACAATTACGTGCAGAAGTCGCAGAACTAAAAAGTTTGATTAAAGCGCAGCAGCAAGTTCAACAACAGCAACAAACAGAGATTCAGCAAGTTAAAGCGCGTCCTGTTGCACCACCGCCACCAGCTACTCCAGCGGCAAGCTTGAAATCTAAAGCAGGTGCAGATGTAAATCTTTACGGTTTTGTTCGTGGTGATGCGAACTACATCATTGAAGGTGCGGATAATGACTTTAACAGCGTACATACATCAACTGGTGCGACAAAAGACAAATTGCGCGCGACTGCTAAAACAACGCGTTTTGGTTTAGATTTTACCGCACCAGTGGGTGGCGATAATAAAGTCGGCGGTAAAATTGAAGTCGACTTTGCAGATGCGAGTGGTTCAAATGATGGACTTCGCTTACGTCACGGTTACTTAACCTTTAACAACTGGTTATTTGGTCAAACGACATCTAACTTCTTATCTAGCCATGCACCAGAAATGATTGATTTCAATACAAACTTGGGTGGTGGTACTACACGTATTCCTCAAGTTCGTTATAACTACAAATTAGCTCCAGATACTCAATTATTTGTTTCTGCGGAAGAAGGGGATAGTAAAGGGACTGTTGCTGCAGATCCGACATATCGCCTTCCAAACTTAACTGCCAAAGTGACTCAAGGTTTTGCAGCAGGTAAAGGCACAGCTTCAGCTCGTGCATTGGTTGAAAACTACAAATCTAAAGTTGCGGATGATACAGAAACAGCTTGGGGTGTAGCAGCGGGTGCATCTTATGCAGTGACTGATCAATTGAAATTGAATGGTGATGTCTCGTATACAGAAGGCAACAGCAACTATTTATATGGTTCTAACTCGGCTTACTCTGTGGTAGATGGCAACATCGAGCAAAACAAATTCACTGCTGTACAAGTGGGTGCAACTTATAAGTTTAATGAAAAACTACGTTCGACTTTAGCTTACGGCGCGCTATTTGCGGATGATGGCAGCGCGTATGCGAAAGATGAATCTAACTCAAATGCGAATGAAGAAGCACAGCAAGCTTGGTTAAATGTGATTTATACACCAGTGAAACCAATTGATTTAGGTGTTGAATATGTGAATGGTAAACGTGAAGCGTTTACAGGGAAAACATATAAAGATAACCGCGTTGGCTTAATGGCTAAATATAGCTTCTAAGCTCAAATCATCGATCAGAATCGATCAAAAAAGCCTGACTTAGTTCAGGCTTTTTTTGTTTAAACAGAGGATGTATTAACACAAATGAACTCACAGCACTAAACAGATAGATTCATTAAATCGCCTGAGTCATGATGTCGTACTGGTTAAAGCAGGCGTTGAACCACGTACAGTATATGGATTACGCTTAAATCTTTAATATTTTATATAGATTAAAAATGCGAATGTATTTAAATAAAAACAATTAGATATAACTTTAAATTATAGAAAAATTAACTTTTTGTAATAAAAAATACTGAAATTTTATTGTTCAGGCTGCATAATGTGCGACTTTTCAGAAATAGTGCGAAACAGTACAGACATACACAATGTTCTGTCATTGAATTTGCTTCATTTGAGGCTGTTTCTCAGTTTAAAACTTTTAGCGATTTGTTAGTCATTTTGAGTTAATTTTTAAAGCTCAGACTTACTTATTTGAATCAGATGATGAATATTTTTCAAACTCTTTAGCTTGAGTCGTTGAATTGCATTATTGATTTGAAATTACAAAATGTAGTTGTATTTCAGACCATAAAGGCAGCTAATGCTGATAGAAGAGCTTTAAAAATATTCAAATAATTTTGGACAAATTATATGGAATTTAGTTTTAACGCGTTTTATACCTTAATCGCAGCGGTAATTGTGCTTTTGTTGGGACGGTTTCTTGTTAATCGTATTGGTTTTTTAGGCCGATATAACATTCCAGAGCCTGTTGCTGGTGGTTTGGTTGCTGCAATAATTTCATTGGTTGTACATAGCATTTGGGGTTATAGCATTACTACGAGTAGTGAATTACAAACCAGTTTTATGCTGATTTTCTTCGCTTCTATTGGCTTAAGTGCAAACTTTGCCAAATTAAAAGAGGGCGGAATCGGCTTGGTCATCTTTATCGTCGCTGTTGCTTCATTCATCATGGTGCAGAACCTCGTAGGTATCAGTCTTGCGACGGTGCTAGGTATTGACCCTCTTATTGGTTTGATTGCAGGTTCTATTACCCTTACCGGTGGTCATGGTACTGCAGGCGCATGGGGTGAAATTTTAGAAGTTGAACACGGTATACAAGGTGCATTAGCCTTAGGTATGGCAAGTGCGACATTTGGTTTGATTATTGGCGGTATTATCGGTGGTCCACTGGCTAAGCTATTAATTAACCGCTATCAACTTGCAACGCCTCGTACTCATGAACAAATTGAAAAAAGTGATAACACTCCTCTAGCAGATATTAATTCAACAGAATATGTGCCGTTTGAATATCCGCATCGAGTTCGTCTCATTACAGCAGATAATGCGATTACCACATTAGGTTTATTTGCAGGGTGTTTAGCATTTGCGGACTTCATGACCGATTTTAGTAAAGGTACTGTATTTGAATTACCGACATTTGTATGGGCTTTAGCTGGTGGTGTCATTTTACGAAATGTACTGGAAGGTATTTTCCGCGTACAAATATTTGATCGTGCAATTGATGTATTTGGTAATGCTTCATTATCACTGTACTTAGCAATGGCACTATTATCGTTGAAACTATGGCAGCTATCAGATCTTGCAGGACCATTAGTTGTGATTTTGGGAGCCCAAACATTAACAATGGCACTATATGCTGCGTTTATCACTTTCCGTGTAATGGGCAAAAATTATGATGCTGCGGTTTTAGCGGCGGGTCATTGTGGTTTTGGTATGGGGGCAACACCTACCGCAGTTGCAAATATGCAAGCCATTACCAATATGTATGGTCCATCTCATAAGGCTTTCCTAATCGTTCCTTTATGTGGCGCATTCTTTGTTGACTTAATTAATGCGACGGTTATTCAATTAATTCTCAAATTTTTCGCTTAATTCTACAAAGGCTCTAATTTAGAGCCTTTGTTTTTGTATTCGCATTTTAGGTATTGATTATGGATGAACAATTAAATGCAACTCTCATGGGCTGGGTCAAAGTTTTTAATGATCCGCTTTGGGATTTCTTAGTCGTATTCTTAGTGGCGGTTGGTATTTTCTATACCTTAATCACTGGCGCAGTTCAGATTCGTCTATTTTTTCATAGTATTAAAGTGATGAAATCTAGCCGTAAAGAAGGCGATGATGAACATGGGATTACACCATTCCAAGCCTTTGTGACGGGACTGGCCAGTCGTGTCGGCGTAGGTAATGTCGCAGGTGTTGCAATTGCGATTGCGATTGGTGGGCCGGGTGCGGTGTTTTGGATGTGGTTTACCGCATTTTTAGGCATGAGTTCAGCATTTGTGGAGTCTTCACTTGCACAGCTCTTTAAAGTGCGTGATACGCAAAATCAGCAATTCCGTGGTGGCCCAGCGTATTACATTACACAAGGTTTAAAGCAAAAGTGGTTGGGTGTGGTTTTTGCCATCGCGCTGATTTCAACCTATGGTTTTGTCTTTAATGCAGTACAAGCCAATGCCATTACGGGTGCAACTTCACATGCTTGGGGTTGGGATAAAGCCAATCTAGTATTGAGTTTGGGCAGTTTTAGTTTTGAAATTTCATGGGTAGGGTTATTCCTTGTCTTTATAACAGCGCTGATTATTTTTGGCGGGATTAAACGAATCGCCAAAGTTGCAGAAAGATTTGTACCCTTTATGGCGTTGCTTTATCTCGCAGTTGCTTTCTATGTTGCATTTGCTAACTTTGCGATTCTCCCAGATATTTTCCAGTTAATTTTCAGTAAAGCCTTTGAATTTGATGCTGCGGCAGGTGGTTTTTTCGGTGCTATGGTTTCTATGGCAATGATGCAGGGGATTAAACGTGGATTATTCTCAAACGAAGCGGGTATGGGCTCTGCACCCAATGCTGCGGCAGCATCAGATGTTAAACACCCGGTCCATCAAGGCCTAGTTCAGATGCTCGGTGTCTTTGTCGATACATTTGTGGTGTGTACCTGTACGGCGATCATTATTTTGGCATCTGGCTTGTATGAAAATGCAGGCTTTGAGGGTGTTGCTTTGACGCAAATGGCGCTTGAAAGCCAGATTGGCGCATGGGGAGATGACTTCCTTGCCATAATCTTGTTCTTATTCGCTTATTCTTCAGTAATCGGTAACTATGCTTATGCTGAAGGTAATGTGCAGTTTATCAATAACAATCCTAAGGTCATGTTTATATTCCGCGTAGTCGTCCTCATGATGGTGTACTTTGGCTCAATCATGAGTGTTCCACTGATTTGGAACTTAGCGGATCTCTTCATGGGCGTAATGGCGAGTATTAACCTCTTTGCGATTTTATTGCTGACGCCATTCTTATTGATGCTGATGAAAGACTACACCTCACAGTTAAAACGGGGTGTAAAAGAGCCAGTATTTAAAATGGATGAACATCCAAAATATAAGGATCGCGTTAATTCCGATATTTGGTAAAGTCAAAAATTAACTTTAAAAAGCTCCGTTATCGGGGCTTTTTTTGCTAGATAAGGGCTTGAATCCTGATGTGGAAATTCTGCTAGACATTGAAATTTTGACAGCCAATGAATTTCTAGGTTGTATGTCAATATAATGTGCATCGGTCAGAGGCATTAACGAATAATAACAGTGACGTGAATGTGGACTGATTAGACTACTTTTTCTCTTCAAATATCGAGTTGCATTTGGAATATCTCTCAATGAAAAGCATAACTGTTTTGATGACTGCATTCGCAATCAGCCTTGTAGGTTGTCAAAGTGTGGGCTCAAAAAAGGTCAGCGCTGAAACAACATCACAAATTCGAACTTATACAGCAGCACCTGCTCAAGTGGCGAATAACCGCATTGACTTTAAAAAAGTGAAAAAGCAGGAAAAGCGTCCGATTGTTGCTTTGGTTTTAGGGAGTGGTGGGGCACGTGGTTATGCACACATTGGCGCCATTCAAATACTTGAACAGCAGGGAATACACCCAGATTTTATTGTTGGAACCAGTGCGGGTAGCATTGTGGGTTCAATCTATGCTTCAGGTAAAAGTGCCAATGAGTTAAGAGATATCGCCTTAAATATGAAAGCCAATGATGTTCGAGAAATACGCTTGGACAAAAAAGGCTTTTTTGATGGTAAAAAAGTTGAAGATTATATTAATGAGCAAGTTGATGACGTGCCTTTAGAGTTGCTAAAAACCCCAATGTATGTGGTGGCAACCGAGTTAAAGGATGGCAAAAAAGTCGTGTTCAACTATGGTAATACGGGACAGGCCGTTCGTGCTTCGGTGTCGATTCCGAGCATGTTTATTCCAACGATTATTGAAGATACAGAATATGTCGATGGTGGCTTGGTCAGTCCTGTTCCTGTGGACGTTGCACGCGATTTAGGGGCAGATATTATTATTGCGGTGGATATTTTGGCACGACCGATTCATACCGAAACGTCGAATGTTTGGGGCTTGTTTAACCAAAATATCAATATTATGCAAAATCGTTTAGCTCAAGAAGAGCTCAAGCGAGCAGACATTGTGATTCAACCTGATTTACGTGAAAAAGCACATATATTTGATGTGAAAGGGCGTGAAGCGACGATGCTTGCAGGTGAAGAGGCGACCTTAGAAAAACTTGGAGAGATTTCTCGGGTTTATGCTGAACATCAATACAGCAAGGGGCATCATATTCCTTATTTAGCAGCCAAAGATTAGGCAGGTACGATCAGCAAATTGATATGCATCCTGTTCACCTCTCAGGGTGCATTTTTATTTCAGCAAAGCATTTTAATTTTTGCTCTCAGCTTTTCCCATGCTCAATAGTATCCAGTAATCATTAATATATTGGATGTTGATTGGTTTTAGGTCTTAATCACAAGATTTGCCAAATATAAAAATCGTAATGATAAGAAAATATACAGTTAATTATTTGAAATTAATTAAGAAAATCATATTAATTGGTTTTACGTAGATTTTAAGAGTATATACCTATATTAGCGTTTTTATTCATGTGCTTACGTTTACCAATACTGTTGAAGTGTTTAGAATATCATCAGGTTATTAATACTTAAAACCAATAAATATTTTAAAGGTGGCTGTAGATGAAAACGCTTGATGTAGGACAAAAAGTAAAGCTTGCGATGATGGAAGATAACGTATTTATTGTCACTCATGTACATGTAGATAATTCTTACACGCTAGAAAGTACCAATGATGGTGGACAAAAAACCAGCTATGACAACGTATCTTTCGAGATGTTAAAAGTCTTAGAAGATTAAGTTTAATGCCGTGCTATGTTGAATCGATGAACAACGCGTTTTAATGAATATGTTTTAAATATAAAACACAGCATAGCTTGGATTAAAAAAAACTGATAGATAGCGCGATAAATACTTGTTTATCGGGTGTATATCGTTATCGATATATATTTTACTGAATGATGGTATGATCACTATAAATAATAATGATGGTTTTTTTGCCGATTTGAACATTTAATTTTGATTAAAATCTATATAATAATCACATTAATCATTGTTATATCACGAGTCTAGAGAAACAAGATGTCCCCATTAGATCAAATTGCGAATGCACTAGACGACCAGTCAGAATTATCGATGTCAGTTTTAATGACTCCTGACATGGCGAATTTTTCGGGTAATGTGCATGGTGGAACGATTCTAAAATTGTTAGACCAAGTCGCGTATGCTTGTGCAAGTCGCTATTCTGGTAGCTACGTGGTGACACTATCAGTCGATAAAGTAAATTTTAAAGAACCGATTCACGTGGGTGAGTTAGTGACTTTCCTTGCAAGTGTGAACCATGTAGGTCGTACTTCTATGGAAATTGGTATTCGTGTTGAAGCGCAGAACATTCAAAAACGTACAGTGCGTCATACCAATAGTTGCTATTTCACAATGGTCGCTGTTGATGATCAAGGTAAACCAAAACAAATTCCGGCATTAAATCTAGATAATGACTGGAAACGTTGTCGCTTCGAAGCTGCGGAACATCGTAAAGTGGCGCGTTTACAGGAAAATCATCATCCTTCTTGCAGTATTTATAAAAAGTCGACACAAAGCTAATCGCTTTGGTGGCTGAATATTTGAAAAGATCGCTTAGGCGATCTTTTTTTTAATCTGAAATTTGTTTGGATAGTGCAGTAAGGATTTTAATTCCGAGTGTGCGACTAAAGTTTATTCTTCAAAGCTCAGTTAAAGATAGTCATTCAGTCCAATACTGTTTAATATAAAACGATACGTATCGTTTCGTTTTTTAAATTATGAGTGAAACTGAAAAAACTTCTCGGCGTAAGCAATGTATCTTACAAGCGGTCACAGATGCTTTGGCGGAAAGTGATTATCGAAGCATGACCATTGAAGATATTGCGGCTCGCGCAGGCGTGGGAAAATCGACGATTTACCGTTGGTGGAAGCATAAGTCCGATCTGGTTTTCGATGCTTTTAAAGCGCACACCGCGTCGGTGTTTGAGCTCGATTTATCACAAAGTTTAGAGTTCAATCTAAATCAACAATTGCTCAAACTATCACGGGCTTTAAATCAGCATGTGGGTCGAGCATTGCTGGTCGTTTTGGCGGAGCATCGTGAAGCAGCGGGTGAGTTTTTTAAACAGTATTTGTTACCTCGACGCGAAGCGACACGTGAGCTGATTCAATTGGCCATTCAACGTGGAGAAATTCGAGCGGATTATCCTTTTGAGCTGATGTTAGATATGTTGTATGGCCCGATTCATTATCAGATCATTTTCTTTAATACTCAGCCAGATGAAGACTATATCAAGCGACTGGTGCAGTTGGCGCTTAAGCCGATTCTGATTGAATCAGAAGCCACACATGGTGGTGAGGCAAGGACATCATGATCCATCAAAATCATGCATCACTATGGAACAAGTCTTTTGTTTTTTGTTTGTGTAATAACTTGTTTTTATTTAGCTATTACTTTGCGCTGCTGACCATATTGCCCATTTATATTATGAAAGAATTGGGTGGTACGATTCAGCAAGCGGGTATGGCTTTGACCTTATTTTTAGTGTCATCCATTGCGATTCGTCCCTTTTCCGGCATGATTGTTGAGCGTTTTGGTAAAGCCAATTCTGTGCGTATTTCAGGCTTTATTTTTGTCGTTTTTGCGCTGAGTTATTTGTGGATTGACAGCATGTGGTCGTTGTTGGTCATTCGTTTTTTACATGGTTTTTGGTTCAGTATATTAACCACGGTCAATGTTCCCATCGTAAATGATTACATTCCAGATCACCGAAAGGGCGAGGGCATGGGTTACTTTGTCATGTCGACCAACTTAGGCGTGGTGATCGGGCCATTTTTAGCGCTGAGCATGATTCAATTCAGCAGTTTTAGTACCTTATTTGCAGTATTAGCCTTCTTGGTTGCAGTGGGCTATGTTTTTACGTGGTTAGTTCAAATACAAGAACACGTACAGCTTAAATCAAGTGATCAAGCGAGCAAATCCGCTGCCATCCAATGGCGTGATGTGATCGAAACACGGGTACTTGCCATCAGTTTTGTGGCGCTACTCACTGCGTTTGCATATTCGAGTGTGATGAGTTTTATCACCGCTTATGCAGAGTTGAAGCATTTACTCGCTTATACCAGTATCTTTTTTATTGTCTTTGCTGTGTCGATGTTGGTCGTCCGTCCTTGGGTTGGCAAAGTCTATGATCGCAAAGGCCCGAGTGCAGTCATCTATCCGTCCTTTATTTGCTTTGCCATTGGTTTGGTGATTGTGAGTTTTCTCACGAATCAATGGGTGCTTTGGATATCGGCAGTTTTTATGGGCATCGGCTACGGTTCAGTGTTCCCATGTCTGCAAACGGTCGCGATTCAAACGGTAGAAAAAGCCCGAATGGGACATGCAATATCCACCTTTTTTGCCTTGTTTGATATTGGCCTTGCTGTCGGTTCGGTCATTATGGGTGTGCTGATTGCATACTTTGGATTTCAGGCAACCTATTTATTTTGTGCGGTGATGGTACTGTTCACTTTGTGGATGTATCGTTTATTCGTGGCAAACCAATTTAAACGCAGTGCTTTAGGAGCTGAATAATGGAATTACGACATCTACGATATTTTGTTGCGGTTGCCGAAGAGCTAAATTTTACCAAGGCTGCGCAGCGGATGTGTACTGTGCAACCTTCTTTAAGTCAGCAAATTAAAGACCTAGAACAGGAAGTTGGGGTGCAATTATTGATGCGAACCAACCGAAAAGTTGAACTGACTGCAGAAGGTCAGGCCTTTTTAAAAGAAGCGCGTTTGAGTTTAGAGCATGCAGAAAAAGCTATGATTGATGCGCGTCAAATTGCGCAGCTCAGTAAAGAACAACTGAATATCGGCTTTGTTCCTGTGGCTGAAATGAAGGTCTTTCCTTATATCATGCCAAATATTCGAGCTCAGTTTCCTGAGTTAAAAATTCATTTTCATAGTTTAATGGATGTCGATCAGATCAGCGCAGTGCGTAAAGGGGAAATTGATATTGCCTTTACCCGTTATGTCGAAGAAAGCCCTGATATAGAATCTGTTCAGATTTTTACTGAGCCTTTGGCGCTGATTGTGCCGAAAAATTCGCCTGTGGCAGAACAGCGGCATATCAGCATTAAAAACATGAATAATCAGGATTTTATTATTAGTGATGAACATTCATCACCTGAGCTATACCGAATTATTCAAGATTTCTTTAAGCAAAATAAACTGAATGTGAACTTGGTACAGCATTCGACCAATATTTTGTTAAATGTCAATTTGGTCGGTATGGGCGTGGGATGGAGTTTGGTGCCGTCTTATGTCATTCCATTGCTCGGTGATAAAATATTGGTTAAAAGTACCGTTGAACCTTTGCCGACCATTGGTCTGTATGCGAGCTATCGAAAAGATCGTAAAAATGATGCGATCGAATTGATTTTAAAAGTCTTAAAAGAGCAGTTCTATATGGGTTTTTTCTAAGCCTTTAAATATTGCCCTAAGATTTAAATAAAAAAATCCTGAATTAAGCGCTTCGGGATTTTTTATTTATCATATTTTTAATCAAAGACTCAATGATATGTTGCCTTTATCGCTCTGATTTATTTAAACCATTTTTGTAAATAGGGTTTCATCACGCGGTAGGCAATCAAACAGATAAAAATAATCAGATAGAGTGGCCAAATCGTAATAAGAACAACCAACAGGCTCAACACAAATTGCCACCCTTTTTGAATACCGTACCATGCTCTTTGCCAGAAACTATCGCCATTTAATTGAGCAACAGCATCAAGGTTAATATCGATATGTTCACGGACAGTGGCAGGTTGAGTAAAGCCAATCACAATCGTGCTATAGCGGACACGATCTTGAACTTCTAAGCGGGTCAGTCGTGAGATTTCATTGACTTGCGCAGTTGCAACATGGTCGGGCACGACCTGTGTTTGTGACATTTTTTCTTCGAGTAGTTTTAGCTCATAGCGTTTTGCCGAATATTGCTGACGGTTCAAAAAATGCATAAGCGGCAACAGTTGATTGACGAAATGTGCAGCTTTTTCACTTGGCACACGAATGATCATTTCCGCTTGCGGATTTACTTTTTCAAAGATTTTAATTTTACCGTCAGCAATCGGGTAGGATTGACTCTCTTGCACCATAAAGTCGATATTTTTCTGTTCAATAAAGCCGCCTAAACTTAGCGTCAGTTTTTCAATTTCTAAGGCCGTTTTAACCACATCTTTCGACTCAAAACTGACATTGGCTTCTCGTACCATTTTACGAGAGGCTTCGGCTGGGTTGACCTGCTCATTTAAAATAGTTTCAGGTTTCTGTGTTGTTGCAGGCGTGGTAGACGGCTCATTGGATGTGATTTCCGCTGCTTGATCTTGCTGTGTACTGACTTGAGCAGGTTGTGCATCTGCGCTGGCTTCAGTTGCCATTTCTTCGGTTTTCTTGGAACAGCCTGAAATTAAAATCACCGTTAACATGGCAATTAAATATTTATTTTTCATTGATGTAGAGCTCAATTGTTTGATTGTCAGAAAGTCGGAGTAAATACTTTTTGCTTTAAATATAAATTCAAATTTAGCGTAATTATTAGTCGGGCGTATTGTATCGGAAAGTGTTTAAAGCACGGATGAACGCAACATAATTCTACATAAAGCCGCGTATAGTAATAGACAGAACAACAAGGATGAAAATAAGGATATCTACAATGAACCCAGCAATGAAACTCTACAGCAATCCACGCTCACGCAGTAATACTATTCTGCCTTTATTGAAAGAATTAGACATCGAGTCAGAAGTTGAGATTATTGAAGTGCCATATGAAGAGATGCACCAAGCGGCATATCTCAATATTAACCCCATGGGCAAAGTTCCCTGCTTGGTCGATGGTATTGCCGTGATTAGTGAGACCGCAGCCATCTTTAGTTATTTAGCCGATAAATTCAGTGACAAAGGTTTGGCACCCGCCTTGGATGATCCCAAACGTGGTGAATATTTGAAATGGATGTTTTTCTGTCATGGTCCGCTGACTGAATACATGGACATGAAAAATGTCGGCATTAGTACTGAGTTGATGGATGAGAAACGTGGCAGTTTGAGTTTTGGTAATGAAAAAATACTTTTAGATTTTATTAAAACAGGGCTTGCGCAGGCACAGCCATATCTGTTGGGGGATAAAATTAGCGCAGCAGATTTGTATTTAGCTTATTGGATGGTGTATGCAATTTCATTCAAAATATTGCCATATTTAGAGGAATTTAAACCTTTTATTCAGCAGATTCAGCAACGTGAATCGGTAAAAGATGTGCATTGGTTTCAGTCGGTTTAACTTGGATGCTTATTTGATTGTTGGCTGAACGTGGTATTGCTATATGTCTATTCATATAACTCTTTCTTTGAGAATTAAAAAGAAAGAGTTTTAAATATCAATCACTAAGATGATAAAGCGATTTTAATTATTGCCTAGATAATGTATGGCATATATTGCGCTAAATTAAATAGACTCAATCGTTGTTGGGTCTATTTAAAAAATCATCGGCTTCATCATCAGATAGAGGTGGGCCTAAATCTCTTTCAAGTTTGGCATATATTTCAAGCAGTCTTTTTTGATGTGGATCGATATCTAAGGCACGATGCTGCTGATATGTTAATTGATCATCAATCCAATAATAATCTTGAATCGTAGACCCGGCGAAACTGGTTTTCAAATGGAGTTTGTAATAACCATAAAAGTTGTGTTTCTTGGTATCTAGACAGAGATAGGCGAAGGTAGACCAACCACTTTCGGGAAATTTAAGGCGAGTTCGGCAGGGCTTCTTTTCTAGTGTAAATGTGGGTGAATAGACTTGGCCTTTTAGAATGATATTTTTATCTTGACCAAAATATTGAGTTTGTAATGCAAATAAAGCAAGAATCACTGTGGTGAGAAAAAAGCTGGCAATGACTGCATAAAAAAATGAAATGTATAAATGGAAGGACAAAAAATTAGATTCTTCGTTTTTGTTCACATCTTTTTCTAAGCGTAATAAATAGCAATTCAAAGAAATAAGAAAACAGAGGCAAAAAACGAAAATAGCTAACCAACTATTGGCATGAAAATGATGTATCTCTACGAAAATGAGTGAACAGATAAAAATAAAGCCCAACAAGCTATAAATGAATAATTTCTGAAATCTTTTTTGCATTTTGCGAAGCTTATAATTATATATTGAACGATTATAGCATGCGATGTTTATAGTGATTATAGAAAAAATCACCATGCTTTATGCATGGTGATTTTTAATTCTTGCAGATCTATTTAGATTATTAAGCATGCAATTTTGCAAACAATTGTTGGCTCACGCTGTCTAAAGTTTGTGGAATTGCAATCGCTGCAACAAAACGGTCTGGGCGAAGAATCGTAACAGATTCAGTGGTTTTACCAAACCAACCACGAATATCGGTACCAATATCACCAATCGTAATCACATTGTCGTACTTGGTGCGATTTTCATTGCTAAGCTGAACAGCAGGCAATACTTGGATAAATTTAACGCCCAATTTTTGCCATTTTTTCATGGTCGCATCTGACAGACCCCATTTCGGATCGACGCCCCAAGCAATGATTGCAAAGTCGTTACCGATGACTTCATCAAGTAGGACTTTTTCGCCAGATTCAAGTTGAACATGTGGCTGAATGAACATTTTACCTACAGGTGAGTCTTTAACACCGTTATTGATCAATGCACCGTCGTTGTACTTCGGCATTGGCTTGAAGCGCATTTCCAATAGATATTGCTTGATCGGTTTGATGTAATTGAGTGCATAGGCAATACCATCACGGACGAAACCTTGCCATTTTTTCGGTGGAGCAAGGACATGACCCGCCATTACAGAAAGATCAATCATCGCTTTTGCATGATCTTTACGTTCAACTTGGTATGTATCTAAAAGCGCAGGGCCAGCTTTGCCTTGTACAACCATTGCAACTTTCCACGCAAGGTTGAACGCATCACGCATACCACTGTTATACCCTTGACCTTGCCATACTGGCATGATGTGCGCAGCATCACCTGCAAGTAAAATACGGTCTACACGGAATTTATCTGCAATACGGGCATTGTGGGTATAAACGCGCTGACGAATCACTTCAATACCGTCGGTCGTTGGAAGCACTTTCGACAATAATTTGGCAATGTTTTCAGGTTTGCTTAATTCATCTTGAGTTTCACCAGGCATCACCATAAATTCGAAACGACGAATACCGTGTGGAAGCGCAGCAGATACATAAGGACGCACAGGGTCACAGCATAGGTAAATGTGTGGCGTTGCAAGTGGGTCGTTATTGATGTCGATCACGATCCATTGGTTCGGTGCAGTTTTACCATCGAAGCCGATGTTGAGGGTACGACGTACCACTGAGTTACCACCATCACAAGCAATCAAATACTGCGCTTGAATTTTTTCAGCTTCACCGTCTTTATTTTGAATATTTAGCGTTACATCATTGGCATCTTGGCTAAAATCAGACAATTGACGAGAGAATAAAACATTTGTGGTTTCGTACTGTTTTAAACCTTGTAGCAGTACATTATCGACTTGTGGTTGAATAAAGGCATTACGACGTGAGAAACCAAATTCACGAGTGAGCGGTTGAATGTCAGCGAAACAACGACCTTTAGGGGTTAAGAAACGCATCGCGTGGTTCGGTGTTGTATGTGGTAATACTTGGTCCACTAAACCTAATGATTGGATGGTACGTAATGATTCATCATCAATACCAATCGCACGTGGGTAGTCAATCAGGCTGTCTAGTTGTTCAATCACAGTGACTTTGACACCTTGCTTACTTAAGTAGTTTGCAATGGTTAAGCCGACAGGACCTGCGCCCAGAATGGCAACTTCCGTTGTGTAATTTGCTTTATTGCTCATGCGTAAACATCCAATCACTTCACATATGCCACTATTAAGTTCTAACCCGAGGCTTTCAACAAGCTAGGCATAAGTCGAAACGATGAATCGAATTGTCGTGTTTTTTGCAGGGTTTTATTTTAAGTGAATGATATATATTTATTTATATTAAAATGATCAATCATTTTGAATGATTTATCGATCATTAAAATCTATCAATTAGTAGCTTTGAGCATAAAAAAGCCGAACCATTTTTCAATGATCCGGCGACTTTAATTCATTTAGCACAACATTTTATTAGTGAGGGATAAATGTTGAGCAGCAGACTAAATGAATTTAGCGTGTGGAGTACGCTATTCGTCTATTACTGAGCAGGTTGAGCTGGTGCAGAACCTTCAGCATTTGCTTCTGAAGCAGGTTGAGCAGCAGTACCTTCAGCAGCAGTTGTTTCAGTCGCTGGCTGTTCTTGAGTGCTAACCACTACTTTTTCTTGTTCAGGCGCTTCTTGTTTATCTTTGCTTGCAGCAAAACTTGTTGCAGCTGCAGCAGCTAGAGTAGAAGCAAGTAAAATTTGAGTTAATTTCATTTTGAGCATCCTTATATATTTTAGTAAGTCCTGAAAAGATCATCACGTCCATCAGGAGAGAGCTCATGCTAAATCGAGAAAACCGAGTGATCAATGCGAGCAACAAAGTGAAACAGACTGGTTAACTGGCTGAATACATAACCGTCCATCCTGTGTTTTAAATGTAAAAAAAATATCGGAATCTTCATTTAACTTTGCAAGAAAAAATGACCAAATCGACTTTATGATTCATTCATTGTTTACATGATGATTACATCGATGTCGTAAATAAGCAGAATCTAGAAATTTCACTAAAATCCAAATGTAAGGATTCTTTTCGATATGGCTATTTTTTTTAAATATAAGAGTTAACTTTGTCAATAAAGTATGACCAGATATGTCATGCATTCATGCAAATGGAATAAACAGGCTGTTTAACAGCCAGATCATCATTCAATGCCTCGGATACTAGGCTGATCTATGCTTTAGAAAAATGAAGACAGAGAAATGAAGACTAGACTTGCAGCATTTTTTTGAAATCATTATGGTAAAGGCCATCAATCATTGGCTATTTATTTGAGTGACTCACTTTTGAAATTAGTTTCTACCCACGGTGCGATTCCGGTTCATATTATTTCTGGCTTTTTAGGTGCGGGTAAAACCACAGTTTTACAGCAGTTATTAAAGCAAAAGCCAGCGGGCGAAACTTGGGCCGTACTGATGAATGAGTTTGGGCAAATCGGGGTCGATCAACAGATGTTGCCGCAAGATCAGGGCTTTGCGGTGAAGGAATTATTGGGTGGATGTCTATGTTGTAGTAGCCAACTGCCGATGCAAATTGCGTTGTCACGATTATTGTCAGAGGTGAAACCCGACCGACTGTTTATTGAGCCGACAGGTTTAGGGCATCCGGGACAACTATTGGAGCAATTGACCGAGCCACATTGGCATCCGCATTTAGCCATGCGGGCATTGGTGACCGTGGTCGATGGCTCACGCTTACATGATCAAGATTGGACTTCGCAAAACCTGTATGCCGATCAACTCAAAGTGGCACAAATCGTTGTGGTGTCTCATGTCGATTGTATGAGTGATGCCGATCAAGCTGGTTTGGAACGACTCAAACAAGCGTATTTACCGTATCAGCAGCAATGGATCAATGTCGTCAAAGGTGAATTAAAACTGGCAAATATTGATCTCGCCTATGTGGGAAGTCCGCGTAAAATTCAGCCTTTATTGGCGATGCAAAAGCAAACGTTGGTCGATGTACCCACAGAAATTAAACAGTTGCCTTATCATTATGTTGAATCCGCTCAGGGCTATAGTGTCGCAGGTTGGAAACTCCCAAAACGATGGATTTTCGACTTTTTTGAGCTGTTAGATTTACTCTGTGAGCAGCAAGATTGGCTACGGATCAAAGGTATTTTTCAGACAGACCAAGGTTGGAAAACCTTTAACTTTAATCCTGATCAGTTTAATTATCAGTCGAGCGAGGAAAGTATCGATAATCGTGTCGAAATTATTTACCAAACTGAACGTGAATGGCTCGAATTTGAAGATCGATTAATGCAGTGCCGGATTGATGCCGATAAAGCGGAGAAATAAGTAAATCAGCGCAGCAAAAGCTTGCTAAATCTTATATGCTAGGCGCCAAATTTGAGGACTTTCACATGGCGCTAAAAGCTACAATTTATAAAGCAGATTTGAACATTGCCAATATGGATGTACACCAATATGGTGATTATCAATTGACGATGGCTTTGCATCCTTCTGAAACGATTGAACGTTTGATGGTACGTGTCTTGGCATATGCACGCTATGCTGACGAAGCATTAGAATTTACCAAAGATCTTTTCGAAACAGATGAACCAGCGCTGTGGGAAAAAGATTTAACAGGCCAATTGGTGAAATGGATTGAAGTTGGCTGTCCTGACGAAGACAAAGTCAAAAAAGCCAGTGCACGTTGCCCAAACGTTGCTGTGATTACTTATGGTTCATCAGTAGATGAATGGTATAAACGCAACAGCAAATTGAAAACACTGAAGAATGTTGAGATTTGGCAATTATCTGAAGCGAGTACAGCTGCCATTCAAGAGTTATCCGAACGAACCATGTCTTTACAATTAAACGTAATGGACGGCGAATGGACTTTGATAGGTGATAAAGCTCAAGCTGTTATTGAATGGACACAATTGCAATAAGTTTATCATTTGATTTAACTCTTCATGATGGGTGTGAGTTTAGGCTTGCATCCTTATATATAACAATTTTTTAGTGAATACTATTCTGTTGATTTAAAAGTTGATTTGAAACTCAGTCGATCTAAAACCATCATAAAAATCTAATTTGGGGAAAATTTCCAGGCCTCAATTTATGTAATGCTCATGGATGAATCCTCTTTATTATCATTGTAAATAGCGTTGTTTTTACCGCATAAACGTCTTCATTCAATGAACGTTCAAACTTTTAGAGCGCTTTAAATTTTTTATTCGTTTCTTACCAATGCATCTTAGTGATAACGGAATACTCCTAAATGTTTCAAGACATGTGAGCTTTACTAGTAAATGTTTATTTGCATGCTGATCTAAATCATTGTGTTCTCAACTTTGAATCGGTAAGTTCTAACGCATTCAAGGGCATCATGTTCAGACTGATTCTGTTTATAATAGGGCTTTATTTTGATTGCGGCATTTGAGGTTGAGAGCATGAGCACGGAATTAGAAATTATTGACTTAGTGGTAGGCGAAGGTAAAGTGGCGGTTAAAGGTGCTTTGATTACAACTCACTATACTGGTTGGTTAGAAGATGGTACTAAATTTGATTCATCATTGGATCGTGGTAATTATTTTGAAACGGTGATTGGTACAGGCCGTGTAATTAAAGGTTGGGATCAGGGCATCATGGGGATGAAAGTCGGTGGTAAACGTAAGTTAATCGTACCATCACATTTGGCTTATGGTGAGCGTAAAATGGGTAATGTAATTCCTGCCAATTCAAATCTTATTTTTGAGATTGAATTGTATGACGTAAAAACTCGCGATTAATAGATCAATAGTTTTAGATCAATGACATGGACGTTATTGATCAATTGGATAAAATAGATGTTGTTATTTTTGTCTTTTACCGTAGATTAGAATAATTACTCGAGTATAAACGCAGGAATCAAAGCCATTGTATTTACAGTTGCCTTGTACCAGATTGTTCTGGGTTTTTACCTTTATTATTTTTACACTGGCATTTACTGTATCGACTGCTCAAGCACAGTATGAAACTGCTCCTAAATCGTTTTATTTAAAATATCAAAACGAAGTTAACCAAATCTACTTCACGGAAGACACCAGTAGCCTCTTACAAGGCAAATGGTTGTTTTATCCAAATCAATTTTTAACGTCTCCGAGTTCGGTTCTAGTCGGTCAAACGGTCTATCTGCCTGCATCATTTAAAGACATCACAGGGGACAGTAAAGGTTTTGGGACATTTACTGGACATTTCCAAATCCCTAAACAATTTATTGGTCGACGTATCGCGGTATTGATTCCAAATCAGTACGGTGCGTATCGGGTATTTTTAAATGGTGATGTGATCGTTCGTTTGGGCGAGGTGGGGCGTACTGAAGCAGAACAAAAAACGGAGAATGCACCGCGAATTGCCTATTTTGTGGCACAAGATGAATATTTCACTTTAACCATTCAAGCTTCGAGTTTTAACAGTATGCACGGCGGGTTTGAAAACCCGATGCGTATTGGTATTGCTAAGACAGTAAACCGCCAATTCCAACAACAAATGATGAGTATTGGAATGGTGTCGGGCGCCGTCTTGGGTGTGGGACTATTTACGATCCTATTTTCTGTTTTCCGAGGTTTACGCGGTCGCAATAGCCGAAGTAATTTGGTGTTTGGCTTATTTATTGTCTTTTTAGCATTCCATAATTTATTTTCAGCACCTTATGCCTATACCACTTTTACCGATATCAATTGGTTGTGGGGCACGCGATTAGAATATTTATTTACTTATTTGGCGTCGATTTTCTTTTTAAGTTATATCCACTTGCTCAGTCGTCGCTATTTATTTACCTTTAATTATCAGATCGCGATGTTGCTATTGTCTTTGAATATTTCAGTGACTTTTGTTTCGACGCCTGAGATTTTTCAGCCTTTGGCAACCTACAGCTTTGCTTATGTGATCGTTGTTCTGAGTAATTTTGCTTATGGTTTTTACGTAACACTGAAAAAGAAAGAACCGTATTCAAAATTAAATTTAATCGCGGTTATTTTCCTGTGCATTACCTTTTTAAACGACTTTTTGCTGATGATGAATTTGATTGATTCAGTCAATTTATCGTTCATTTCAACCAGTTTGTATGCCTTGTTGATCATGTTTCAGCAATCGCACCATTATGCACAGCAGTCTATGCATACCGAGCAGTTGAATAATAGTTTGCTTGAGCTAAACAGTTCACTCGATCAGAAAGTCAAAGAGCGCACCTTACAGCTTCACGAGCTGAATAAAAAGCTAGAGCTACAAATTCGTATTGATGCCTTAACGGGGGCATTCAACCGCCGTGCACTGAATGCTGAAATTCAACGTTTATATTCAGAAGTCCGTTTTCATAGTCACCGAACGTTGGTCTTTGCCATGTTAGATGTCGATTATTTTAAAAATTATAATGACCACTATGGACATCTCAAAGGCGATGAGGTGTTACAGCAGATCGTGAAAACCATGCAAAATACCCTGCCAAGTTCAGCCTATGTGGCTCGCTACGGTGGAGAGGAGTTTGCCATATTGATGCATGATGTTCCGTATGCGATTGCCCAAGAGCAATTGCAATTGGTACTCGAAGCCATGCGTAATGAACAACTTGAACATGTTAATCGGGGTGATGAAAAAAATTACGTCACACTGAGTTTGGGCATGGCATGGATGGATAAGCAAAATGACTTCGAAAGTATCGAAGCTTTAATGAAGCATGCAGACTATTATTTATATATGGCCAAACAGGCAGGACGCGATCAACTTAAGCCTTGATACCATGAATTGTATAGGTTTAAAAACTCTGAGGTGATATCGCTAGTATTCTTTGCCAATCCTTATTTAGATTCATTTATCTTTAAATTCATCTATACAATCATCTTATTTGAAAATCTATCCCTCTACGAACTTTATCTCTCTACTAGCAGAGTTGTTTGACCAATTTAAGCGGAACATCAGCAGGCTCAAAATCCTGATGTGCGACAAAGCCATATTTTTGGTAAAAGGCGAGTGCCGTATGGGTACTTTCTAGACTGATCTCGGTAATATTCTTTTTCCGGACGCAGTGCATCATGTTTAATAATAACGCCTTACCAATGCCTTGGTACTGACGTTCAGGGCAAATATAGTTCAGTAAAATTTGTCCCTGATCACTGACTAAAATAAAGCCGACCACTCGATTGTCACTGACGTAGACCCAACTATCGTTGTAAAGCATCCACATTAAGATATTTGATTGATTTGCCTCCTCAAGCCAAGTTTGAATCACACTTTCATTACGTTGATGGTCCTGGATACATGAACGAATGCTGTTGTGAATCACGTTAATAATTTCGGGTATGTCCTGGATTTGTGCTTCGCGTATCATAATTTTTTCTTTTTATAGAAAACTCCAACAGCCTGTCATTTCAGAAGATATCGCCATGTGCTTAAAGAGGTTTCTTGTTGCGTTTTATGTTTTTTTGCTGCCATTGCGCTGTTGGGTTGGGTTTTTATTTCAAAATTGTTGCAAAATTTACAAATATATATTTATAAATTAATCGTTAAATACGGATAAATAACGACATAAATGCATTTAACTATACTGTTTTTAAAGTAATAATAGATTTTTTAGAAATGTATACATACTCAATGATTTCAGCAGGTGTAATAGTTTGAAATAAATTAGCAAAGAAAATAGGCCAAATTTCAGCTTTAAAATAATTTTGTATGAATTTTAAACGTTATTGTGCGTTATATTAGTCCATAAAAATATTCGGTGATTCAAGATGTGCATGCGCGTCATCGGCAGTAGGTTGTTATTATGGTTAATTTTCTCATTGTGATGTGTATTCTGATTGCGTTGTCTGCAGCAGGAATCGTGGTCAAAAAAATAATAAAAACAGAAAAATATCGTCAAAAATATACGCGTTACCAAGCACCAAAAAAATCGAACAGTATCTCTTTAGCATCGAATGATGATGCTATTCGTGACGTCGATCAAGTCATTGAAGTAGATGAATATGAACAGCAACTTTTTGATGATATTGCGGAAATTTTCTTTCAACAACAATACAAATTAGATTCGCTACAGGCAGCCGAACAGTTACAAGAAGTTTTTTTACGTCGCATGCCAGTCAATTGTAAAACTCAAATTCGCCAATTAGATCTGAATGAATGGTCGATTTATTGGAGTTTTTATAATCAATCGCTCGAGTATTATTTAGGCCGATACGGTGAGTTTTATACACATGTCGACCGTTTTGGCGAAGAACACAAAATTGAATATCGCTATCAATACTCCGCAAGTTGAAGCAAAATGCGATCTTGGACTAAATCGAGATAACTCAAATCATCGGTTATTCGGGCCATTAAAATCGCGCCTTCATAATCCGCCAAGCTGACTTTGGCAAGTTGAGCGGCATGTTCGATGCTCATGCATCGCTGAAAAAACACTTCAAAGGCAAGTTGCCACTCGTGAAAGATGGATTGTAATTTTGCAAAAATCTCGGTAGGCAAATGTTGCCGTTCCATACTTAAAATCCCGACCAAACAACCTAATCCACCTTGGCTAAAAAACTGGATGGCCTGTTGATGGATGTTCGAGAAAGCCTGTTGAGGGGATTTAGTAGTTTGCTGTAATTGCTGAAAAATACTGTGTTGTAACTTTATATGCGTCAGGTTTAAAATTTCCATCAGTAAAGCGTCTTTATTCGGATAGTCATAATAAAACGCAGCTTTTGAGAGTCCACAGGCTTCAGCCAATTTCCCCATGCTGCAGCCCATATAGCCATAGCGTTTAAAGGCGTGTGCTGACTGTAGCAATAGATATTCTGAGGTGTTTTTCCGTGGACGCATGTATCTCTCTATATGAATAAATCAATGTGATGTGTATGGAGTAAATTGCTCTAGGCGATTAATAGTTCATCAAACCTTCCTATCACTTCCTGCCATAAGGGTTCAGCACCTTTGCGGAAATATCCCATATGACCAATCTGTTTTAGGCCGTAATCTTCCGCTTCAATATTGATATAGTGCATTGACGCTTGCGCATAATGTTGCATAAAAGCATGTCGTGAATTGGGTAATGCCCAGTCATCATCAAGTGCAGCGACCGCATAAATCGGCGTTTGAACTGCAGCATATTGTTGAGATAGCTCACTCAGCTCAGGGTCGGCAAAGAAATAGGTTGGGTTTTTACACCAACGGCGCCATTGTTTATAGACATCGACAGGAAGGTCAGCGCCCATATTGAGTTTGCTCCAAGGCAAATACCCTTTGATGGCAACCATCGGCGGAAAAACGATATTCCACATAACATGAACTTTCATTTTTTCTTTAAAGGGCATATAGCCATGCCAACCTGCGCCAGTGCCAAAACAATACATGGCACGTATCTGATCGTGATTTGAGGTAAGTCCTAGTGCTTGACCGCCATAGGAGTGTCCCACTAGAAAAGTTTCCTGACCGTGTTGTTGCATATAAGCTATGGCACCAGAAAGGTCATAACGTCCCCAGTCGAGGTAGGACATTTTAAAGCCTTTGAGTTTTGGAGGAGCAGAACGTCCAATACCACGATAATCAAAAGTTAATACTTGATAACCGAGTCCTGCGGCATACTCGGCAAAACGACGGTAAAATTGTTGAGGTACACCTGTAGCACTTGAAATAATAATATTGGCCTTAGCGGCAGTATTAGGCCGATATTCAACGCCTGAAAGCGTATAACCATCGGTTGCAGGGAAACTCACGGGTGTACTATGTATTTCTTGCGCTGCTGGTTCTAAATCCGTTGACATAATTTTTCTCTTGATAGGCAGGACGTAAAGGGTTTACTCACTTTAAATAAAGGGTTATTTGCCCTGAAAATTGGCTGCGCGACGTTGTAGCATGGCCATCACACCTTCTTGTACATCTTGTGTTTTTAGTAGTGGTTGTAAGTGCTGATCCAATTGAGCAAAGGCAGCATCGGCTCCCAAATGCACCCCTTGCTGTACTGCAGCGAGTGTTGCCTGAACCGCCAGTGGTGCAGCCTGTGCAATTTGTTCTGCAAGTTCTATTGCACGAGATAAGGGCGCTTGGTCGGTGATTTCAGTCACCAAGTTCATGTCATATGCCGTTTGCGCATTGAAACGTTCACCTGTGAGTAAATAGCGCATGGCCTTATTCCAACCCGCTGCTTGCACAAAGCGAACTGTTGCACCACCAAAAGGAAGAATGCCACGTTGCACTTCCATTTGAGCGAACTCCGTCTGACGCTGTGCGATCACGACATCGGCATTCAGCATGAGTTCAATACCCGCTGTAAAACAGAACCCTTGTACCGCGACCACAACTGGTTTTTTTCGTTGTCGTGAGTTGGTTCCCCACGGATTAATTTGCTGATCAGGAAAATTAAACAGCCCGCTGCCAAGTTTGGGTTGTAGTTCGACCAGATCTAGACCCGCAGTAAAATGATCGCCATGAGCAAAAATCACCGCACAGCGTAAATTTGGATCATCTTCATATTCAGTGAGCGCCAGTGAAAGGTCATGAATTAAATGACTGTCAAATGCATTCCGTTTATCTGCACGGTCCAAACCGATCAAATAAAGATGACCACGAATTTCTCGACTTACACGACCTTGTTGTTCTGACATTTGGATGATTCCTTCTGATTATTCTTTAGGCATACCTAAGTTTTTAAACGATTGTTAGAAAACTGTCAAAACTGATGCGTTCAAAACATCAAAATCATCGTCTGGTGGATGAGTGTTTTGATTTAAAATTTACAGAGTTGATATGAAATAGTGCAGGATATAGCTTGCCTTTAGGCCGATTTTTTCCATAATAGCTGCAGCTTTTTTTAAGGCCCAATCAACCATGTCGAACTTAGAAATTTTTGCAGTCATTATTAGCTTAATTGGCGTGACTTTAACCATTAAGCGAAATATGTGGTGTTGGTGGTTTAACTTTGCAGCATTTCTACTGTATGCCTACCTGTTTTATACCTACAAACTTTATGGCGAAACCATTTTGCAGTTTTTCTTTGTGGTAGTGAACTTCTATGGTTTCTATCATTGGTTGAAGGGCAAACAACAAGATCATGACATCCGTATTGAACCGATTGCGACCAAACTCGTGATCTTTCAAATGCTCTTAGCAGCGGTGGGCGGTTTGATTTTTGGTTTAAGTTTGCACTATTTTACCGATGCAGCCGTACCGATTTTAGATGCACAATTGGCCGCGTTTAGCTTACTCGCAACGTATTGGACCAGCCGGAAACATATTGCTACTTGGGTGCTTTGGGTATTTGTCGATATTATCTATGTGGGTATGTTTATATACAAAGACCTGTATCTCACCGCAGCACTGTATGCCGGTTTTGTGGGCTTGGCGGCGTTTGGTTGGTGGCAATGGACACAAGTCAAAAATAATCAGCAGCAACAGGCGATGAAAGCTTTATAAGGATCATTGGGTGATGGCAAAGCTTAATTTTAATAGCCGATGTTCTGAACCCGATGAACAATTAAAGAGCGTGCAGAGTCATGATTATCGACTTTCAACTTGAGCAGCAACTGCGTTTTGATCGACAAGCTGGGTTTCTACTGCGGCAAAAGGCGAGCTTTTTTCAGTTTGAGCAAATAGCAGATGTGTATAACGCTGAATGGCTCAAGGCATTTCCACAAGGGACGCAATGTAGCATCAGCGGTTTGGATGATGGTGCAGATGAATACGGCATCCAAATCAGTTATAAACACCAAAGCATCTTGATCGATTATTCACAACCAATCAAACTGGTACACCGTGATCGGGATGGTGTAGTGCATAGCATGCTGTTAAATTAACAGCTTAAATTAAACTGAGATTTATAAAAGCAGTACCACAAAGATTTGTTATAGAAATATAAAAATAAGCGCAAGAAGAAATGAAAAGATATGGGAAGCTATTAAAGCAATGACGCAACTTGATCCCAAAGATTCAACATTTAAAATTTTTAAACAGCTATGTTTCGAACTTTTTCATGATTATGGCTCGCACTGCACGTCTTTTGAACCCAGCGCTTTGATACATGCAAAACCAATGCAACAGCTCCCTGAACAAGCCCGCTTTGATATTGTAAGCCTCGACTTTGGTCATTGGTACGCAAAGTTGTCCTACGCGGAGATGTATTTAAAAATTGATGCGGGCTGGGAATTTCAGCTCGAGTTTAAAGATCAGCATGGGCAAATCTATCAAAAAGTCCTTTAAGGCAGAGTCCAATGAGTTGCAGTATGGCAATTCTGTTTTTTCAGTTTGGTTTCAGGTCAATGACAGCCACAGCGCTTTCCGATTTAATCCAAAGCACAGTTTTAGCAACTGTAGACTGGGCGAAATAAAACAATAAAACCAATATTGACCTGAAGGATTACGAGAATGGCACATCAATTTACCGTCAATGCCACAATTCATGGCGTTTCACTTGAAGATTTTAAACGACTAGCCGCAGATATCAGCTTGCATGAAGCGGTGTGCAAACGCATACCGGGTGAAAATCTAGAAATTTTAGAATCAAAAAAAACAGGTGATATGTATACCTTAAAACGTGCCTATAACTTGGATGTAAATATTCCAGATATTGCCAAGAAGTTATTAAAAGATGCGTTTCGTCTGAAACGTACGGATATTAGTAATTTGGCGGCATTAACCTCTGACGTCAAACTAGATCCCAACCTACCGCTCGAAGCCAGTTGTAAACGAAGTGTCAGTGGTGATGCAACACAAGTGAGTTTCAATTTGGACTGGACGGTGAAAGTCAAAGTTCCACTGATTGGTGGATTACTTGAAAAACATGCAGAAGGTGAAATTCGTCGTTTTAGTCAGCTTGAGATTGAAATTGTAGAAGATGAATTGCGTAAAAATTTAAAAGCCTGAATTGATTTGAAAGAGATTTAAAAAAAGCGGTCATTGACCGCTTTTTTTAGTGACTGATGTTACGCACGTAAAAGTAATTTCACAATTTTTAAATGATATTTAAGTCTATTCGACGGGGTCTTACATCTATGGATTGAATAAAGGGATTAGCCTTCGGCTGGAGGTACTCTTACGAAACAATGTTTCTCATTAGGCAAAATGAGAAGCGAAGCTTCGTAAGGAAACCATCTTGCGGAGCAATGCTCCTCACCGCAAAACTCGTTCACTAGCGTCAAATTTTTCAAAGTATTGCAAAAACAATTTTGATTAAAAGTAGTCCTGTCTCAAACACTTGCGGATGACCTTAGCGCGTATCGTTCATTTATTTGAATCAAATTGTGCTGCTGATGTTACTTTGTAACATCAGTTAGCGAGATGTTTTTTCAAAACGTTGACGATAAAGCATCGCAGTAAAGAAGGTCACCAAACAGACAGTCCATATATAATACATTGCGCCAATGTTGCTGTATAAACTCAACCATTGAACCAATGGCAAGGTGATACCACCCGCGATGGCATAGGCCAAATTGTATGAAAATGAAATGCCCGAGAAACGAATCTGTGCAGGGAACATTTTCACCATACTATAAGACACCATACCAACCGTACCTGATGCCAAACCGAGCAGCATATAAAGCGCAAACACGGTCGATGCTGCCACATGGCCCAGGCTGTTATAGAATACGCCCGCAATTATCGCGACAAGGAGGGAACCGAACAGCATCACTTTGCCCGCACCTAAGCGATCTGCCAAAAGACCTGCCAAGATACAACCGACCATTTGCATCACAATAGCGGCACTTTGCATTTTAAATGCATCGGCACGTTCAAAACCAAAGGCGCCCGTGAGTAGATTTGGCATCGCTAAAATCAGCACAACAACACAGCCGGTTAAGAACCATGTAAACAGCATACCAATCACAACGCCTGTTTTGTGTTGTTGCAGCACTTGTTTTACTGGAAGCTCTTTAGCCAATTGTTTCTTTTCTTGCATGGCTTTAAATACAGGCGTTTCTTTTAAATAACTGCGGAGATAGAGCGCAACAAAACCAAAGATCCCGCCTAGAATGAATGGAATCCGCCATGCCCAATCATGGATTTCTGACTCTGTAAATTGTAATGAAATAAACAAAGACATCAGTGCGCCCAATAGGATACCTAAAGATAAGCCAGCAGTGAGTAAGCCATTGGCGATCCCAATTTTTTGCTCAGGCACATGCTCTGAAACAAAAGTCCATGCCGCAGGGATTTCACCACCAATCGCGATGCCTTGAATCACACGCATCAGTAGGAGCAAAAGTGGTGCTGCATAACCAATACTTTCAAAAGTCGGCATCACACCGATCATCAGTGTAGGTAGAGCCATGAGTAAAATAGACAAACTAAATAAACGCTTACGACCAATCAAATCGCCAAAATGCGCCATCACCACACCACCCAACGGGCGGAAAAAATATCCGGCTGCAAAAATACCGTAAGTATTCAGCATCGCCCAAAATGGACTGAGTCCAGTGGGGAAAAACAGTTCCGAAATAATTTTGGCGTAAAACACATAAATGACAAAGTCATAAAACTCGAGTGCGCCACCGAGGGATGACAGTCCGAGGGTACGTTTATCTTGACGAGTCAGGCGTGGCTGAGCTTCCATGCAAATATTTTCCAGCAGCAAATAGCATTTGAGGATTTTAGTGATTCAAATTTTTATTGAATAATCAAACTTTTTTGCCTTATTAAAAACTTATAGTTATGGAAATATCATTAAATAAGAACAAAATAATATAGATAAAGCCACGTTAATTTAAAAAGTGATAGGCAATGGGCGATGGTGTGCTTTAATTTTAAATGATAAATATCAATCATATAAAGATTTATGATCCGCTATTTTATTCAGTACTCTATATAAACCATAAAAGATTCAAAGCCATAGCACACTGTTGTTTTATACTCAGAACCGATAATAATGAACACAGCATCGTCATTATAGTCAACGTGATTTAAGTCAGTTAGACGAAAAAGGATAAAAACATGAGTCATATTGCTGCTGTTGCACAGCGTGGTGAAGCGATTTTGACGCTCACTGCCGCAGAGGTACAAGCATCTGAAATAGGTTCTGCATGGTTAACTGCACTGAGCGAAACACTTTATGCCACCATGCTTGAACGTCAAGGTGTAGGTATTGCCGCACCGCAAATTTATGTTTCTAAGCGGGTAATTATCGTGGCTTCACGTGCAAATTTACGCTATCCAGACGCGCCTGAAATGGAGGCGATCGTGATGGTGAATCCAGTGATTACATCTCGATCGACAACGACTGTATTGGGTGAAGAAGGCTGCTTAAGTGTGCCGAATGCACGAGGACAAGTCCCGAGAGCTGAGCAAATTCACGTGCGATATTTGACGCTTCAAGGTGAAGTTAAAGAGAAAACCCTGAATGGCTTTCCCGCACGGATCGTGCAACATGAGGTCGATCATCTGAACGGGATCTTATTCACCGAGCGTTTAGAATAAAAACCGTACTATTTCAAAAAGATAAAAGTGACCAATTGGGCTAAAAAAAATAGCGGAATAGTAATTTGAATAGTGATGCAAGTGAAGTTTAAAGGCTTCAAAGGTTGCATGCTCAACTGTGAAAATAGACTTTCTTTTTGAAGCTAAAACCTTGTATAACTAGCGAAATAATAAATAAAAAAGAAGTTTAATGGGGAAAAATTGGGGCAATGCTGTCTGTACGAAATGGGGCGTGCAATGGCGTAAATTGAAGCATCTTTTATTTGAGTCGGACTATCTCATCATCAATTGGTCTGACTACGATAAAGGGCGTTTACTCCTCATCTTTGGCATGTTGAGTCAAGTCAGCGTGTTGAAGTGGTGCATCATGAATTTTTATTATTCGTCCAATCGGATCTGGTTTAATCCGAGTGCACTCAAGTTGAGGATCATGGTCGCTTGTATAGCCCTACTCAGTTATGGCGTATTGGCCGTACTCAGTCTTTATTTCAAAAAATATTTAAATTTCAGACTGTTTTTTAGCTATTTTGCGCCCGTCCTGTTTGGGATTGGCATGATCTATGGTGGCTATATGATCGGGATCTATAGTCCTACCACCATGGCGGGGACGGTCAATCTGCTGATGGTCGGTTTAGTTTTTTATCGTCCTGCGATTATGCTCAGCATTACATTTCCGATCACACTGTTTATTGGCTACATTTGCTATCAAACTTCGATTGACCATCTAGAATATGCACCGATTTTCAGCCCAGCTTTAAAACAGAGTGAGTTTTACGACAACGCCTTTTGGCTCATGAGTATGGCGGAGTTGTATTTACCCATATTGATCGTCAGTGCAGTATTTTTTCAGATTTTGCTTTTACAGTGGCGACACCGTGAACAAAAGATGGAAGTCCTCAGCCGTGTTGATGGCCTGACCAATGTGTTTAACCGTCGTTATGTCAGTCATGAACTTGATACGCTCAGCAAACAGACACGGCCTGAATTTGCAGTGGTTTTGCTTGATCTCGACCATTTTAAATTGATCAATGACCAATATGGACATGATGCAGGAGATGCCGTTTTACAACGTGTTGCTCAAATTTTAAATGACAATACTCGTGTACAAGATGTGGTTGGGCGTTATGGCGGTGAAGAATTCATTTTAATTCTAAAAAATCAGAGTTTAGAGCAGGCGATAGAGGTCGCTGAACGTTGTCGATTGGCCATTTCTGACGCTGAAACCATGATAGCCAACCAACATATGTTGAAGATTAGTGCAAGTTTTGGTGTAGCAACTGCGATCGAGGGGACACCGTCTGCTATGGTCACGCGTATGGCCGATCAAGCGCTGTATATGGCAAAGCAACAAGGTCGTAACCAAGTACGCAGCTTTCGTGAGTTAAAATTGGCAGAAGATTAAATAATTTAAACGATAGTTATGCAGCAATTACAATTTCAGCTCGGATTAGCGCAGCTCGACTTTCAGACCGAGCAACAGAATATTCATTTTGATCATGGCTTAGTCGCTTTGGTGCAAAAATGTGTCCGACATCAGCGCTTCGATGCTTTAGCGATTGAATATTTGATCTATGAAATTGAAGAAATTTTAGAACTATTACAGCTCGATTATCAGACGCAGCGCTATGCTCAGTCGAATGATGCGATGCTGCATCTATTGGCGCAGAGCTTTTTTGAACATGCGACCCACATTGACCGACAAAGCCTAGAACATGGCTTTAATGAAATGATTGAACATACCGAATATTATCAAAATCTATTTGGTGAGCAGGCAATCATTCAACTCAGTTATTTCGTTTTTATTCGAGAAATGATGCACCATTTAAACCTACAGCACATACAAGTTTTAGCTCAGAATGCGTCTTCACCATAAGGACTTATACAGATGCAGCTCAATTTGTTATAAATAAAAAAGCACACAACAAAAAATAGACCTTATGAAAACGCCTGTTCCAGATTATTTACAGCATGTCTTTAATGCCTGCGATGCCAATCAGCACGGAGATTTGGCAGATTATATTCCTGAGTTAGCCCATGCCAATCCGAATAGACTGGCTTTGGCACTGTCTACCGTAGATGGCACGATTTATTCCACAGGTGATGACGAAGTCGAGTTCACCATACAGTCGATGTCTAAACCCTTTGCTTATGCCTTAGCGATTCGTCATCTTGGCTTGGATAGCGTTTTACAAAAGGTCGGTGTCGAGCCATCGGGAGAGGCGTTTAATCAAATTGCGCTCGATCCACAAAGCAATACCCCGAAAAACCCGATGATCAATTCGGGGGCAATCACCACACATTCACTTTTACCACATGACAAGCACAGTACCCGAGCTGACAAACTCCGTGAATTTTTAAGTGAACTGGCAGGGCGTGAGCTGAGTTTTGATGACGCGGTTTACCAGTCTGAAGTGAAGACGGCTTTTCGAAATTTGTCGATCGGTTACATGCTGCGCACAGTCGGTGTACTTGAAGAAGACCCTGAAGATGTGGTGAACGGCTATATTCGTCAGTGTGCAATATTAGTGACGGTTAAAGATTTGGCAAAAATGGCCAGTGTACTTGCCAATGGTGGCGTGCAAGCTGCCACAGGAAAACGGTTGCTGTCACGTTCGGTGGTGCGCCAAGTGTTGAGTGTGATGATGACTTGTGGCATGTATGATGCTGCGGGTGATTGGCTGACAACGGTCGGTATTCCTGCCAAAAGTGGTGTGGCCGGTGGCATCATGGGGGCTTTGCCGGGGCAGGTTGGGCTAGCGGTCTTTAGTCCGAAACTCGATACACATGGGAATAGTGTTCGAGGCGTCGAAATATTTGAACGACTGTCTAAGGACATGGGACTACATGTCATGGAGGGAACGCCTTCGGCGCAAACGATCGTCCAAAGTCGCTATAGCTGCGGGATAGATCATTCGTTGGTGGTGTATGAACTGCGCGGCGTATTACAATTTACTGAGTCGGAAATGTTGCTGCGAATATTAGAGGATGAACCTGTTGCGACTAACCATATCGTTTTAGATCTGACCAATATTTCTTTGATACACGATGTTGGTGTCCGAATGCTCTTTGAAGGTGTAGATCGTTTAATTGCGGATGGTCATCGCGTGGCAGTGATCGACTCAGAGCATCTCTTGGAACAAAGTCGAAGTCATGCAGGACATGAGGTGGTTGTTCGAGAAGAGCTGAGTCAATATTTACAACGGTTTGAGCGTTAATGGATAAAAGTCCATTGTTGATTTATACAACGTGCTCATAAGTTTCGTGCTTAGATCGGCTATAATTTTCTTTTTGCGTTAAATTTGCTTATGTCTTTTGAGTTAAAAGTCAGTTTACTCCCGAGTGCTGAAGCTTTATCCCCACAGCATAAAAAGCTGAATAAACTGATTGAGCAAATCGAACAGCAAAAGCTGGATTTAGATCTTTGGCAAAATGCCAAAAGTGAGATTCAGAGTTATATTCAGTTAAAACTTGTGCCGATTTATCGTGATTTGCATGCGGTGGACTACCGCCAGCTTGCACAGCTTTGGCACCACATACAGCAAGAAGACTTTGCCAAAGCAGACTTAGCACAGCTGGATGCAAAGCTTGCGAAACTGGCTAAGCAGCTAAAAAAATCCAACTATTTAAATACTGCCGAACTTGAAAAAGTCACTGAGGTAGATGCCTTTTATCAGCAGCACCATGCACATAATCAAAAGCCAAATAAAAAGGGCAAGTCAGCACAAGCAGAACAGCTAAACACAAATAGTCATGTTGATATAGAACTGGACGCTGCAGAACAACATGAGTCTTATGAAGAATGGGACAGCGAACAATATCAACGTGAGAAAAAAGAGCATCAGCGTAAACGACTTGCGCAAAAACGTGAGCAAGCTGAAAAGTTAATGAACCAATCACTGAAAACTGTGTATTTAAAAATCACTGCCATGATTCACCCTGACCGTGAGCCTGATGAAGCTAAAAAAGCAGAAAAAACAGAGTTGCTGCAAGTGGTGAACCAAGCTCATGAAGCACAGGATTTGTTTTATTTATTAAAGCTGCAATTACAGCTTGAAACCAATAAAGACAAAAGCCCTAAAGCCTTAACTGATGAACATTTAAAGTTTTATCAAATGGCGCTAGAAGCACAAAGCCAACGCCTTGCAAGTCAAATTGATGACATCAAGGATAGCTTTCACTGGAGTGAAAAACCGAAGCCGAAAAATATGCAGGTGAAAGATGTGTTTAAGGTGATTGATGGCGATGTTTCGGTATTGAAAGAACAAGTGAAGTGGGAAAAAGAACGGCTGAAATATATGGAGAAGGTGAAAGGGTTGGAGGTGTTGCTGGAGAATGGGGTGCTTTGATACTTTTTTCATTAAAAGCATGTTTCCCTCATCCCCCTTGCGAAGCAGTGCTTCTCATCCCATAGGGAGAAGGAGCTGCATCTAATTAAATTCCGTCAATTGGCTTAATAATGAATATTCCCTCTCCTTGTAGGAGAGGGCTAGGGAGAGGTTATAAAATTTGATAATCTAAATAAAATAATAAAAAGCAAAATACAATGAACAATAAACTCGACCCCCAACTTTTAATATTCGCCAAATCCATGCGCCACACCGCCACCGATGCAGAACACTTGATGTGGCAAATTCTACGTGCCAAACGATTTATGAATCTTAAATTTCGTCGTCAGCATGTGATTGAACCTTATATTGTGGATTTTTACTGTCATGAAATTGGTTTGGTCATTGAGTTGGATGGTAGTCAGCATGGTACTGATGATGCGATTGAATATGATGCTGAACGAACCAAGTTTTTAGAGGCTTTGGGTTTAACCGTTGTGCGGTATTGGAATCATGATGTGTTGGGGCGGATAGATGTGGTGTTGGAGGATTTGTGGTTGATCTGCTCTAAATTAAAAGATTCCTTCGCAGATTCTTTTTAAAGTACTTATATAATTACTTTATTAATTTTTTATACAACTCATTACAAGAAGGTGATGTGTGGCTGAATTGAATAATACTTGGAAAGATTTTTTTAATAAAGAGAATGTTTATAGCTATGCTAAAGCTTCAATGGATTTATATGAATATTTGAAAACTTTAGATGGAGAATACAGTAGTATTGTAGTTCCAAGTCGTGGAGCTATGCCATTTTTAAGAAATGCTTCTTCATTAAATTATTTAAAATTACAAACATTTGAAAATAGAGAAGAAAGATTTGCTTTTAAAATAGAAAGTTTAAAAGACTGTTTAGGTAATTATTGTGTATTACCTTTTTCAGCAGACCCTTTCGATGAGTTTAATACTCAATCTATAAGAGGTTTTTGGGTAAAAGTACTTAAGGATTTAATTAATGCTAAAAAAGATAGCACGTATTTAAAATTTTACAGATTTTTAGTTGAAAAAGTTGCTCATGAAGGATGGTATCATTCACTTCACTATAATTTACCTAATGATAAATTTATTTTTATTGATACTGTAGTTTCAGGTCAAGCTATTTGTGAAATTATTGAACATTTTAAGGAAAATGATCTTAATAACTTCTATTTAATTCTAATAGTTGATGAAAATGGTGAAAAAATTAAACCTGAATATAGAAGAGTTCTTGATCAATATATAAGTATGCAGAAATGTACTTTAATAAATGTTAAAAAACTTTATACAGAGGATCAAGGTCCCGCTGTGAGTGGGATTTGGAGTACAGTCTATCCTCAGCTAATGTCTAGACTCAATGAAAAATATGAGTGGGCAAAAGATATTTATGGTGCAGGAACATTCTATACAAAAGTGTCAAGCTCTCAAGAAATTAATGGTTTTACCACGAGTGAGGCGGATTATAATTTGCCTATTACTATTATGTATAGTACGTTAAACCATCACGTATCGATGGTTTTGCAGTATTGGGTTAGAAATGAATCTTTAAAGAAAAATAAACGATTTTTTTCTTCTGAGTTACTGTCTGATGATTTGGTTCAACAACAAATACGTGAAAATAATTCAAGATTAGATCACATGCTTGATTTTTCTTTTTTTCATGATTGGGAATATTTAGAAAAATTCATTGATGGAAATGAAAATCCTTTAGATAGAGAAACAACCAAAAGATTATCAATTCCAAGGCTTGCAGAAAAATATGATGAGTTTGATATTAATATTAGCAGCTCACATTTAGTAAGAGTTACATTTCCTGAATCTAAAGTTAGAGATCTTTTTAATAGCTTTGAAAAAGATTATATGACATTAGATAATGTATTTCATGATTCTCCTTTTGAAAGAATTAATCAAAGAGTGAAATAAAAAATCCCCTCATTAAGAGGGGATCTTTTTGAATCAAGCTACAGCATTACAGCGCCGCAATCTGCTCCATATTCGCTTTAATCTTCGCTAGCTGGTCAGCAAACTCAGCAAGTTTTACTTTCTCACCTTCAACCACAGCAGCAGGTGCTTTTGCCACAAAACCTTCATTACCAAGTTTAGTTGCAATTTGGTCATGCTGTTTTTGAACCTTGTCTAAGTCTTTTTGCAAACGACCCAATTCCGCTTTAGGGTCAATTAAACCCTTCATTGGAACGAATACAGACACGTGACCCACTACAGAAGAAGAAGACAATGGCGGTTGTTCAGCATCAGCCAAGAAGGTAATGCTTTCAACTTTTGCCAACGCAGTGAATAAAGCTTCAATACGAGTGATCTGTGCTTTTTCAGCATCAGTGGTATTTTGCAGAAGAACAGGCAATAAACGTGCATTACCTAGACCCATCTCACCACGGATGTTACGTACCGCACCAATCAAACCTTGTAGCCATTGCATATCTGCTTCAGCTTGTTCATTAATCAATGCTTGTTCAGCAACAGGGTACTGAGCCAACATGATTGTTTCGCCAGAAATGTTTAGTTTCGGCGCAAGTGTTTGCCAGATTTCTTCTGTTAAGTAAGGCATCAATGGGTGAGCCAAACGTAAAGACGCTTCCATGACTGCAAGAAGAACACGACGTACTTCAGCTTTACGCTCAATCGATACGTTTTCGTCATTTAGAACAGGCTTAGTCAGCTCTACATACCAGTCACAGTATTCATTCCAAATGAACTCGTAAATCGCTTGTGCAGCCAAGTCTAAACGATACGTCGCGAATGCTGTTTGCACCGCTTGTTCTGCTTTTTGCAGACGGCTCACGATCCACTGTTCAGGCAATTCCCAAAGGTCTTGACGAGCATCGATACCAATCACTTGCTCTTCGCAGTTCATCATCACGAAACGGGTAGCGTTCCAGATTTTGTTGGCAAAGTTACGGTAACCTTCAACACGTTTCATGTCGAACTTAATGTCACGACCAGTGTTGGCAAGCGCACAGAACGTGAAACGAACCGCATCTGTACCGTAAGACTGAATGCCTTCAGGGAACTCTTTACGGGTTGATTTCTCAATCTTGGCTGCTTGTTTCGGGTTCATCAAACCAGTCGTACGTTTTTGTACTAAAGTTTCAAGGTCAACACCGTCAATCAAGTCTAATGGGTCAAGCACGTTGCCCTTAGATTTAGACATTTTCTGACCTTCGCCATCACGTACCAAACCGTGAACGTACACAGTTTTGAATGGAACTTGAGGTGTGCCGTCTTCATTTTTCATGAAGTGCATGGTCATCATGATCATGCGGGCAACCCAGAAGAAGATAATGTCGAAACCAGTCACCAATACATCAGTCGGGTGGAACGTATTTAAGAAATAGTTTTCTTTATCTTTTGCTTCGTCACCAGTCCAACCTAAAGTTGAGAATGTCCAAAGACCAGAAGAGAACCAAGTATCGAGTACATCTTCGTCTTGTTTTAATTCAACTTCAGGTGCAATGCCGTTTTTCGCACGAACTTCAGCTTCATCACGACCTACAAATACGTTACCTTCAGCATCGTACCAAGCAGGAATACGGTGACCCCACCACAATTGACGTGAAATACACCAGTCTTGAATGTTATTCATCCAAGCCATGTACATGTTGCTGTATTGCTCAGGGACAAACTTAATTTGACCGTCTTGAACCGCTTTAATTGCAGGCTCAGCAAGTGGTGCAATTTTTACGTACCATTGGTCTGTTAGAAGTGGCTCAACGATCACGCCTGAACGGTCACCACGAGGTGGCTTCAAGGTATATGGTTGAATTTGGTCTAACCAGCCTTCAGCTTCCGCTTGAGCAACCAATTTTTTACGTGCTTCAAAACGTTCTAAACCAATGTAGTCCGCAGGTGCAGGAATGGTTTTAGAAATTTGCTCGCCCGCTTTTGCGATGTATTCAAACTCAGCCAACACTTCAGCATTTTTGTTGAAGATGTTGATGATTGGAAGTTCACAGCGTTTACCCACTTCATAGTCATTGAAGTCGTGCGCAGGGGTGATTTTCACACAGCCTGTACCAAATTCTTTGTCTACATATTCGTCTTTTACGATAGGAACAGCACGGCCTGTGATTGGCAGGATAATGTTCTTGCCAACAAGCGCTGCATAGCGTTCATCATCAAGCGCAACCGCAACAGCTGTATCGCCAAGCAATGTTTCAGGACGTGTTGTCGCCACAACGATGTGATCTTTGCCGTCATGGGTACGAAGTGACTTATCTTCAAAGAAATATTTGAAGTGCCAAAGTGAACCTGCTTCTTCTTTATCAGACTCAACTTCTAAGTCAGAAAGGGCAGTTTGTAGTTTAGGGTCCCAGTTTACGAGGCGTTTACCACGGTAAATTAAGCCTTCTTCATGTAGCTTAACAAATACTTCTTTAACCGCATTTGATAAGCCTTCATCCATGGTGAAGCGTTCACGTGACCAGTCTACAGATGAGCCTAGACGACGAATTTGACGGGTAATGTTCCCGCCAGATTGTTCTTTCCATTCCCACACTTTTTCGATGAACTTTTCACGGCCAAGGTCGTGACGGCTAATGCCTTCTGCGCCCAATTGACGTTCAACAACCATTTGCGTTGCGATACCTGCATGGTCGGTACCCGGCTGCCAAAGGGTGTTTTTGCCAGACATACGGTTATAACGAGTCAACGCATCCATAATGGCATTGTTGAAACCATGACCCATGTGCAAGCTACCAGTGACGTTTGGTGGTGGAATCATAATACAGAATGAATCACCTTTTTGAGATGGCTTGAAGTAGCCTCTCTCTTCCCAAGTCTTGTACCATTTTTTTTCGATCTCGGTCGGATCGTAGGTCGTAGCAATATTTTGCGCTGAATCAGTCATAGTCTAAACAGATCAAAAGTGGATAAAAAATTAGATCTATTGTAGCAAAAAAAATGGTGAATTAGGGATGTTGGGCGAATGTTAACTTTTAGGATTTGGCAGTAAATAAAAGAGTCCGTATGATAGGACCTAAGATAAGAAGTATCCATTGATCCCAAAACTAAGATAAAAGGAGCAATATCAAATGACTTATTCTATTTCTTTAAAGATTCAACCTACGACATATCAACGTTTTGAGACGATTCATCAAAAACTCAATGCAGGTGAAACAGAAAGTCAGTCCAAAGCCTTAGGGGATAATTTAGCGGATATTGCATGTGAAATTTTAGATCAAGTTTTTGGCCAAATGGCGCGCATGAATAAGTCTGGAGACAATGAATCCGAAAAAATTATTCAGCAAATACGTGAAACGACCCGTAAATATATGCCGTGGTCGGTGTCTTTTTTCAGCAATGACCGCCTTGTACCGATGGTAAATTATTTATATGGACGTTTTTACAGCGAAGATGGTCAGCATTATATGCATTATCCGATCGATGCCTCTTTAGCCACTGACTTGCTGGGCTATGTCAGTCAGATGAAAGATGGGCAAAATCAATACGTGCCGCTCGCGTTGAAAGCATTCACGCAAGTGGTCGATGCAGGGGTGACGCATTTGGTGCGTGAACCGAAAAAAATGCTGAAATTTAACATGGTGGTGGATAAAACTTTAACCGGTGTCATCAATCTCACCACGCAACTCGGTTATAAACGTTTTGATAAACTCGGCAAAATTTATGATGCACAATCGATGAGTCAGTACTTTGATCATTTTATGGTGTTTTTGAACAATGAGCCTGTACTACGTAAAGCATAAAATACATATAAATGAATAAATTAGTTATTTAAAAGGATGTCAAAATGGCAAAACGTGATGATTTGAACGGAAAAGTGGTATGGATTACTGGGGCATCGTCAGGTTTGGGTGAAGCTTTAGCAAAAGAATGTGCTTTGCAAGGGGCGCAGGTCATTTTGACCGCACGTCGTTTTGAAGAGTTGGAAAAAGTCCGTGTTTCATTATTACATCCAGATCAGCATCTTTCAGTGTGTGCAGACATTACCAATGAAGAACAAGTTCGACATGCTTATGAACAAGTCCTTGCGCATAAAGGTCGAATTGACTGGCTAATCAATAATGCGGGATTGAGTCAGCGTGCATTGATCACGGATACGACCATGCAGACTGAACGAGCCATCATGGAAGTAGATTATTTTTCTCAAGTATTTTTGACTAAAACCGTTTTACCGACTTTTTTAGCGCAAAAGTCTGGTCGAATTGCTTTTGTTTCAAGTGTTGCAGGCTTATTAGGGACACAATACCGCGCGACCTATTCTGCTGCAAAAGCTGCCATTCATATGTGGGCGAACAGTCTACGTGCGGAAGTTGCGGATCAAGGGGTGGGCGTATCGGTGATATTCCCCGGATTTGTCAAAACCAATGTTTCATTTAATGCACTCAATGGTGCCGGCAAGCCACAAGGGCATCAGGATGAAGCCATTGAAAATGGTCTAGAAGCCAATGAGTTTGCCGAAACAGTAGTGCAATCTTTGCAACGAGGGGAAGAATACATCGTGGTGGGTGGTTCTAAAGAAAAGCTCGGTGTTTGGGTATCACGTTTATCACCGACAACGTTGTATAAAATGATTCGTAAAACCAAAGTGAAGTAAGTTTTATCAAGTTTAAATTGTTTAAAAGTCACTTTTAAGAGTGACTTTTTTAATGAGTAACGAGATTATAAGAAATGAAAAAGAATAATTTTAAAAAATGGGGAATAGCCATCATTTTGTGCGCAATCATTGGTGCAATCGGTACAGTGGCATATTTTTATTTTAAACAGAAAACTCAAAAAATTGAGCAGAAGTCAACGCTCGAAAAGCCTGAAAAAGAAATAGGAACTGTATCAGAACCCGTTACTGAATCTGTTGAGATTGAACCTAATGTTGAAGCGGCGAGTGCAGAAGTTGTAATACGAGGACCAAATGAGGGGTGGTTACCGATCGAAGCACTGTTTGATGAACAAGGATTATTGAAGTCTGAGTATTACAGTCAAAATCCTCAAGATTCAGATGTTGATAAATTACCTTATAGCTCGAATAAAATTGGTGATTTTAAATGGCGAGCTGAATTTCATCCTGTTGATGATTTTAAAGGCGATCAGGCTAGATTCAAAGATCAATGTTTTGGATATTGTGTTTTAGTGAAAGATAAGTTGCTGACCAGTGTTGAATCGACTGTATTTACGGGAGCATTTATTGCGAAAGATCATTTGGTCGAAGTGATTGCACATAAGGGGAGTGGCGCATATATGCCTGTCAACTATAGCTTTATCAAAATCGACAAAGCTGGTAATGCAGAGTTAATCTCAGATGATCATAATTCTTACAAAGATCAATTGGCTCGTATCAATCATTCGGGACTCGAGATTGACTTAAAACCATTTAGAAAACTTCAATATTTTCTTCTAATGAATGAAAATGGTTTAAATGTGTCGATGCAAAAAACCAATAAGGTGGATGTCGAAGCGACTCAGTGTAAAGAGTATTACGAAGGAACATTAGAGGCATGTCCAACTTTATATGGATGTAAAGCTGACATTGTGGTGCAAGATCTGGCACGTGCTTATGCTGGAGATGTTGCATTTAGTTATCATGATCCAAATATTGATGAAAAAAAATTTAATGAAGTTTGTTTTAAAGTTTGTCGCAATGAAAATGTGAGTTATGAAGAGTTTGAAAACACATTGTGTAAAGTAAATTAAATAGTAAAAATGAATTGGGGGAGAAGTAGAGAGATCAGATGTCTCTCTTTTGAATTGCAGTCCCATACGCAAAGACTTCGACCATGCCGCCTTGCATACCCAGCTCAGTGGTGCTTAAACGCAGACCCATAATTTGCGTTGCGCCCATTTTTTCAGCTTCTTGCTTTAAACGCACCACGGCTTCACGACGTGCCCGATCGACGATGCTTTCATAACTGGTTAAACGTCCGCCAAAGAAGTTCTGAATATTGGCAATCACATATTTAAAATAATCATGTGAAATCACTACATTACTTGAAATCAGTTGTCCGAATTGTTCAGTAGTTTTAAAGCGGTTGTTGTCTATGCGAATATGCGCCAATCGCTTTTCTTGAGCTTCGAGTTCTTTGAGATGTTTTTGTTCGATATGGCGACCGAAGCCCCAGCCAATACAAAAGAGCACCACAAAGATCAGGACTTTAAAAATAAAGGCATCCATGACTTAGTCCTGAGTTGGAAATGGGTCTGGGAGTTTTGCTGAGTTGGCTTCTACGCGAACTGCCGTGCCATACACAAATAATTCAGAGGCGCCTTGAGCAATATTTGAGGTTGAAAAACGGATACCGACGACCGCATTCGCGCCTAAGGCACGTGCTTTATCAATCATACGGCTCATAGCTTCTTGACGAGATTCTTCGAGTAGTTCTGTATAACCTTTGAGTTCACCACCCACGATATTTTTTAGGCCAGCCATAAAGTCACGACCAACATGTTTACTGCGGACAGTACTGCCATAAACGACATCAAGTTGTTGTGTAATGGTATGACCTGGAACAGATTCAAGATTACTTAAAAGCATTTTTAGTTATCAATATAAAAAGGTGAATTGAAGATAGGAAACTCTTCAACAAAAAGCAATATGTTCATTTTTATTTTGTAGCTCCGATCTAAAAATGAAAAAGCCCACCGAAGTGAGCTTTTCAAATATTACGGGCTAGGCTAAATCAAATTATTGTTTTGATGCAGCTTTACGCTCAGCAGTAGAAGGTTGGTATTGCACAGCATCAGAAGTGTTGGCTTTGATACCACCACCAAGTGTTTTATACAATTCAACTTGATTGTTGAGATTTGCTTGTTCAAGCAACAACAAACCTTGCTCAGCCGCATAAGATGCACGCTGCGCATCAAGTACAGTTAAGTAGCTATCAATACCAGCACGGAAGCGGGCATTTGACAGTTTGTAGGTTGTATTGGTTGCATCAACTAAACGGCGCTGTGCTGCAATACGGTCACCAATGTTTTGGCGAACTGCAAGCGCATCATTTACTTCACGGAAAGCTGACTGAACTGATTTTTCATAATCAGACAATGCAATTTTCTGGTCAGTTTCAGAAACTTTAATATTGGCCTGACGTGTACCCCAGTCGAAGATTGGAATATCTAGGCTAGGGCCAGCAGACCATACAAAGTTGCCTGATTTAAATAGATCACCTAAGTCCGTTGAAGCATAACCCGCAGAACCTGTCAGGCTAATCGTAGGGAACAGACGTGCTTTAGCTGCACCAATGTTCGCACCAGCGGCAGACAGTTTGTATTCAGCTGCACGTACATCTGGACGGTTGTTCAACAAATCACTTGGAATACCTGAACCAATGGTATTGGTCGAAGTAATACGATTGACACGTTGGTTCGGCAGCAAGTTCGCAGGCACTTGTTGACCCACTAATAGGTTCAATAAGTTTTGCGCTTGAGCAATTTGAGTCTTGTAGTTCGCAACATCATTACGTGCAGTTTCTACAGAAATTTGAGCCTGACGAACAGGAACTTCACTGTCAATACCGACATCAAAACGCTTTTTGTTGAGGTTGTAAGATTCAAGCTGAGCCTTTAAGGTTTGATCCGCAAGCTTCAAGTTCGAGTTAGCGTATGCATAGTTTAACCATGCTTGAGCCACTTGACCGATCAACGCAATTTGTGTTGCATCACGGGCACTTGCAGTTGCAAGGTAACTGTCTAAAGCATTGTCTTTTAAGCTACGTACACGACCCCAAAAATCAAGTTCATAGGCAGTGACACCTAAACCGACATTATAAGAGGTGATAGGCTTTGAATTCATCGTGTCTTGACGAAGTACACTACCACTTGCACCAATGGTTGGTAATTGACCATTGGCAGTGATTTGATACTGTTGCTGTGCACGTTCAATATTTAAAGCAGCCGTACGTAGGTCACGGTTATTGGCTAAAGCTAAGTCAAGAACTTGTACCAGACGTTGGTCAGCAAAGAAATCTTTATATCCTTGTTCAGCAACAGAAGTACCAGAAGCACTTGCTGTGTAGCTTTCGGGGATATTGGTCTGAACAACCGGCTCTGGACCACGCATGCTTTGGCAGGCAGCCAAAGCAAGCGCAAGTGAAGAAACCGCAATGCTACGACCTGCAATAGACCATACATTTTGCATCACGATAAATGCTCCTGATTATTTTGTTGTTTTGGTTTGTACTTAAAGATACTTCGGATCCATACATAGAACACAGGAATAAAGAAGATACCAAGTAGGGTAGAACTGATTACGCCACCCAATACACCATAACCTACGGAGTGCTGACTACCTGCACCTGCACCCGAAGAAAGGGCAAGCGGAAGTACACCAAAACCAAAGGCTAAAGTGGTCATGATAATTGGACGTAGACGCATTTTAGCGGCATGCAATGTTGCGTCAAACAGATCTTCACCTTTTTCTTGAAGTTCTTTGGCGAATTCTACGATCAAGATCGCATTCTTCGCAGACAAACCAATGACGGCAATAATAGCCACCTGGAAGTAAATGTTATTCGCCAAGTTTGGATTTTTGAAGAACACCATTCCAAGGAAAGTCAGTAATAACGCACCCAATACACCTAATGGTACAACCAGTAATACTGAGAACGGAATAGACCAGCTTTCATACAAGGCAGCAAGACATAGGAAGACGATTAACAATGAAAGTGCGTATAAGAATGGTGCTTGTGCGCCAGACTCACGTTCTTCTAGAGATAAACCAGTCCATTCATAGTCAAAGCCTTGAACGCCCATCGAAGGAAGTTTTTGTACAATTTCTTCCATCGCTTTCATCGCATCGCCCGAACTTACACCCACACCCGGTGAACCTTGAATGTTCACAGATGCGATACCGTTATAACGTTCAAGACGTGGTGAACCATAAGTCCATTCGCCAGTAGCGAAGGTCGAGAATGGAACCATTGTGCCTTGGTTGTTACGAACATACCACTGGCTCAAGTCTTCAGGCATCATACGTGCCGCAGCTTCACCTTGTACATAGACTTTCTTCACACGACCACGGTCAACGAAGTCGTTGATGTAAGAACCACCCCATGCCATACCCATTGTGGTATTGATTTCAGCAATGCTGACACCCATGGCACCAGCTTGAGCTTGGTCAATCGTGATTTTGTACTGTGGCGTATCTTCTTGACCGTTAGGACGAACACCCATGAGGCGTTTATCTTGAGCAGCCATACCGAGCACCATATTACGGGCATCGATAAGTTGTTGATGGGTTTGACCTGCAGAAGCTTTTAACTGCAAGTTGAAGCCGGCAGTTACACCCAATTCAGGCATTGCTGGTAATTGGATTGGCATGATGTATGAAGCATCCTTCACGATCATGTTCAATGCCATACCACGTTGAATAATCGCACCCACTTGAGATTCAGGTGATGTACGGTCTTCCCAATCTTTTAACTTGATGAATGCAAGACCTGCGTTTTGACCTACACCTGTGAACGAGAAACCGGCAACACTGAATACAGAATCGACATATTTTTCTTCGTTTTTCAGGAAGTAATCGGTCATTGCAGTGACAGTTTTATCCGTACGCTCAAGTGAGGCATTCGGTGGTAACTGTACCAGTGTCATTACAACACCTTGGTCTTCTTCAGGTAAGAATGATGATGGTAACTTTTGGAATAAAAGCACTAATAAGCCGATTACAACTGCATAAATCACACCAGAGAAAATCTTGTGGTGTGTCATGAAGTTCACGCCGCCTTGGTATTTATGCGCAACTTTATCAAAAGAGCTGTTAAACCAACGGAAGAAACGGGCAAAGATATTGTTGCTTTCAGGTTTGTTTGGATCATGTTGTTTCAACATGGTCGCACATAGGGCAGGGGTAAAGGTCAATGCCACAATCAATGACAGAATCATTGCTGTTACCAGCGTGATTGAGAACTGACGATAAATTACACCTGTCGTACCACCGAAGAATGCCATCGGCACGAATACAGCGGTTAACACAGAGGTAATACCGATGAGGGCACCCGAGATCTGTTTCATTGAGATTTCAGTTGCAGTCACTGGGTCAAGATGATCTTCAACCATGACACGTTCAACGTTCTCTACGACAACAATCGCATCATCCACGAGGAGACCAATCGCCAGTACCATCGCGAACATGGTGAGTGTGTTGATCGAGAAACCAAACATGTTAATGACAGCAAAAGTACCCAATACCACTACAGGTACAGCCAATGTCGGAATAATCGTTGCGCGCCAGTTCTGTAAGAATAAGAACATCACAAAGAATACAAGAATCACGGCTTCTACAAGGGTATGTACAACACTTTCAATCGATAACTTAATGAATGGAGTCGTATCAAATGCAAGCGTGTCTTCTAAACCTTCAGGGTAGTTTGTGCGAAGTTCTTTTAAACGTGCTTCAACAGCTTCGGCTGTGTCTAATGCGTTTGCACCAGTTGCTAGTTTGATCGCTACACCACCAGCAGGTTTGTTGTTGAACTTAGAGTCGAACTGATAGTTGTCAGCACCTAATTCAACACGTGCAACATCACCTAAACGTACCTGAGCACCATCACTACTGTTACGCAGGAAAATGTTTTTAAACTGCTCTGGTGTTTGCAACAAACTTTGTGCTGTAACTGTCGCGTTCAGTACTTGACCTTCAGTTGCAGGCGCACCACCTAACTGACCAACAGCAACCTGAGCATTCTGTGTACGGATAGCCGCAGCCACATCACTCGGTGTAACTTGTAGGTTTGCCATTTTGGCTGGATCTAGCCAAATACGCATCGCATAAGAACCACCGAATACTTGGACTTCACCTACACCTGCCACACGGCTGAGAGGTTCAGAAATATTCGAGTTTACATAGTCCTTAATGTCGTCCGCAGTCAACTTACCCGATGGTGAGTGGAATGCTACAACTTGTAGGAAGCTTGCGCCAGATTTGGTGACTTTTACACCTTGACGTTGTACGTCTTCAGGTAATAGCGCTGTCGCAGACTGGAGTTTGTTTTGGACTTGAACTTGGGCGATATCTGGATCGATCCCTTGTTCAAAGTTCAATGTAATAGATGCTTGACCGTTACCCGCACTGTTTGACGAAATATAACGTAAGCCATCCAAACCATTCATTTGTTGTTCAATGATTTGGGTTACGGTGTTTTCAACTGTTTCTGCAGACGCACCAGGGTAAGTCGCAGAGATTGAAACCGTTGGCGGCGCAATGGTCGGATACTGTGCAATTGGCATATTAGATAGCGTGAGTACACCCGCCAGCATAATCACCAATGCAATCACCCATGCAAAAATGGGGCGGTGAATAAAGAATTGAGCCATTCAGTCTACTCCCTATGCGTTTGAAGTAGCTTTTTGTTCAGATTTAGGTGCTGCTTGTTCTGCAACTTTAGCATCTGGCTTTGCTGCAGCAGGTTGTTGAGCACCTTGAGGTGCAGCAGCCTGAGGTTGATACGGTTTGGCTACAACTTGTTGCTCAGCTTTCACTTTTGCAATACCGTCAACAATCACTTTATCGCCAGTGTTTAAGCCTTGAGTCACGATCCAGTTTGCACCTTGAGTACCAACAGTGGTTACAGGACGAGATTCTACAGCACCTTTTGCATTCACAATCATTGCCATTGCTTGACCTGTAGGGGTACGTGTAATAGCAGCTTGTGGAATAATGTAAGCGTTTGGAATCACACCCTGAACGATGCGAGCATTGGCAAACATACCCGGAAGTAATAAATGGTTCGGGTTAGAAAAAACAGCACGAAGTGTAACCGTACCTGTATCTGGGTTTACACTTGCATCAGAAAATGCTAAACGACCTTCAATCGGGTATTCACTACCATCTTCAAGACGTAATTTCACTTTGGTGTTATTACTGCTGTCCAAGTTGCCTTGGCTTAATTGTTGACGTAAGCGAAGAAGTTCAGCACTTGATTGGTTAATGTCAACGTACATTGGATCAAGACGTTGAATTGTGACTAATGGATCAGCTTGAGATGCAGTAACTAATGCACCAGCAGTCACTGTTGAACGGTTTGTTTGACCCGAAATTGGCGCACGTACAGTTGAATAACCTAAATTAATTTCTGCATTTTTAAGTTCTGCCTGAGATGCCGCAACATCTGCTTCAGCCAGTTTAACTTGAGCAACAATATCGTCGTATTCTTGTTTAGAAATCGCATTTGAGCCAACAAGCTGACGGTAACGACCTTCTTTAACACGTAACACGCCTAAATTTGCTTGTTGACGTGTTAAAGCAGCACGAGCACTGTCAGCTGAAGCACGGTTTGTACGCGAGTCTATCTCGTACAAGGCTTGTCCTTCGCGAACATAGCTGCCTTCTGCAAATAGACGTTTCAGTACTACACCACTGGTTTGTGGACGTACTTCTGAAATTTCATAGGCAGATGTACGGCCAGAAAGTTCAACAGATTGTTCAACGCTTTGCGGTTGGGCAACAATGACACCGACTTCAGTTGGTGGCATTTGCTGTGCAGCAGCAGCTTGCTGTGCATTTTTAGGATCTTTGCTACAACCAACAAGTGCAATACTTGTTGCCAATGCGCAAGCAGTCAGGGCGGGAGCCCAAAGCTTTGCAGACATCATTGTTCCACCTCAATTAGATATTTATCTAAATTATTCATTTGTTTACGCTTTACTGATTTTGATGTAACTCAAATAAAGTAGCGCGATCCAAATAAAACTTATGCTCCAACCGGATAAGACATCTGTCGGAAAATGAACCCCAACATATACTCGCGAAACACCCATACACAGCATCCATAACAATGCCAAAATGGTGATCAAGCGATGTTGAGCATGTTGTCGGCAAATCAAGATCATCAGACACGCAAGCGATGCAGCATAACAACTGTGTGCGCTTGGGAATGAACTCCCGTAAGACGCTACAAGATGGTACATTTCTGGGGGGCGCGGTCTGGTGAACGTAAATTTAAGCAACCATGCAAGGCCGATACTTCCAAAGATCCCTATACTGATAAAAACAATCTCTGTGTATTTTTTATACCACGCAAAGTGTAAACACCATAGCGTGGTGAAAAATAATACAAAAGGCATGCCGCCTAGCGCGGAAAGTCCGATGGCAATTTGATTAAAAACAGCAATACGGTGCTGACTCATCCATTCCACGATATTTAAATCTAATAGATTTAAATAGGTGGGATAAAGCGACAACACACTGATAATTAATGCAAAAAAACCAACAAACAGTAGCGTTCGTGGCATATTTTATTCCTTGTCATTTTAACCGGTTTGAGCTCGGTTAATTAATGGACTAAAGTGTACTCATCAGTACACTTTATTTCAAGTCTGTGTAAATCATACTGATTTTATTTTTTGTGTTCATTTACATCTTACTAAAATAAAACACAAATCTGCTAATGATTGTTCTTACTGGCTTGTGTGCCATCTTCAACTTCAAGTGGGGCTTTTGGTGGCCAGAAAAAGTCACTTGGTCGCGTTAGAAAATGAGTCATCACCAATTTAGCCAGTGGTTTCCATTGTTCAAATCTTACGCGACGTGCCCGTAGTGCCACAATAATGGTTAACGTGAAACTGACGAATAAGTTAGTCAGACCGATCAGAATAACTCCTAAGAATGACACAATGATTAAGCCAATGTCTGGTGAACCATTAATATTGATGAGGCCTTGAATGAAGTTGGCCGAGGCGAAGGCGATATGGCGAATATCTAAAGGTAAACCAAAAATAAATCCAATCGTTCCCATACTGCCTAGCATGATCCCGAATAAGAAGTTACCTGCTAAAGCACCTAAGTTTCGCTCAATGTAAGCGGCAAGCTTATCCAGTCTCTCTTGACCCATGATGCGTTTTAACTTTGGATGTGCTTGAATCCGTGGTCCAACTTTGCGATAGATCGCCATGTTGTCAAAGTACCCAGCAAGCAAACCTGATAAAAACAAACATACCCCAGCTATCGCAGCATGTGGCACAGCCAATGAGGTAAATGGATTGAGGTCGTGTAAGGTTTTAGCTGCTTTTGCATGATTCATTAATGGCTCATGTAAAGCCATGTCCCAACTGAGGGCGATCAATGCTGCAACAGGAATCGCAATACTAATGTTGCCTAAGATTGCAATAAACTGGGTTCGAATGATGTTAATAATCAGCGCGGCAAGTTCGGCAATCTGCGCCATTTTCGAGCCTTTACGATGTTGAACTGTCGAGGCAAGGGCGGCAGCTGTCATCGCAGGCTGTTTGGTAGCAACCGTAAAATGTAAGACATGAATCAGCATAAAGCCGAAAGAGTAGTTCAGACTATATGAAATGGCTTGCATGAGCGGTGCCATGCTGACACGGGCCATCAGCACTTTTAAAGTTGCCATACATGCAATGATCACACCGGCACCTGCCGCAGATCGGTACATGCTCATAAAGCCTTGTTTGTCCGTACTTACATAGTGTTCGCCAGTTTTACTTGCGTTTTCGGTGACTTGTAGGGCAACCAATTCACTATTGGTGGCGAGCAAATCGCGCACACTGCGTTCGTTATAAATCGCTGACGTCACATCACTGAGTAAACTACCCATAGACACATAGCGGACATCATCTTCTTCAACAATCAGGTTGAGTAAGATTTCTAAGCGATCTAAACACTGTTCTAAAAGCGACAATAAGTACGTTAGGCTGACACTTACGCCAATTCGTTTGGTCGCACGCCGAATCTTCAGCACCACATCACGACATTGTTCCAGCATTACCAACGCTTGAGAAGCATCTGGCGGTAGCACAGCACTCATTTCTTCAGCACTTTGATGGAGCTTTTTATACTGCTGAATAAAATCATTTATTTCACGGTTTTGCACCAAAAAAGGTGATTCATATTCGGTCAGTTCAGGCTGTGCATTAATAAATTCAGGATATAAGCCAATACCACTTACCCGATAGGACAAAACGGTAATGGCTTTAATTAACTCACGGCGAATTTTCTTTTTTTCTTCCTGATTGCTATGACCTTGATTAAATAGTCGAAAGAGCTGCATCCATTGCTGATCATCAATACTGTCCAGCCAATATTTGTCGCTATGACGATAAAAAACTCGACGGACTAAATCTTGTAATTGAGTTTCGTCATTGATCAGAGGAAGAAAATGTGCGCCAAGCCGTTGGAACAGTTGTCCCCAGAAACCATCGAGAGACAAAATACCCGTGTCCGCATATAAACTGGTTTGTTTATATCGGCTAATGAGCTTTAGGACAAAACTTTGCAGGGTAGAGGCTGCATCTGGCGTGATGAGTAAAGCTTGGATGAAAGCCTGAAATTTTTTCTTAATTTCGTTGGTATTTTTTGTATCTTCTGGTCGAATTCGGTTGACCAATTCGATCAGCAGGTTTTCATCCAGCACAGCCCGAGGGGTATCGAGCTGTTGCTGCATGGTCAAAAAGATATCATTGAGTTTTATATGCATAGGCAAGGGGAATTACGATGAATATTGTTAATTATTGAATTCGGTGTAATGCCAAGTTTGCGAGGTTGATTAAAGCTTGACGATATTCAGTATCTGGTAGCGCTGCTAAAGCGGCTAGTGCTGCTTCAGTTTCTTCAGTCGCACGTTGGCTACAATAATCGAGTGCCCCAGAGCTTTGTACAATTTGAATAACACGCTCTAAATCTGCCGTACCACCTGTGGCAATACTGCGGCGAATAATGTCATGTTCTTCGCCAGTGGTATTCTTTAAGGCAGAGATTAAAGGTAAAGTTGGTTTACCTTCCATCAAATCATCACCAATATTTTTACCTAATGTTTCAGCATCTGATGTGTAATCTAAAATATCGTCAATAATTTGAAAGGCATTTCCAAAGTGTCCGGCAAATTTTCTAAGCGGTTCACGGTACTCTGGTGTACCAGTCAGAATCGCTGCACCTTCGGTAGCGAGCTCAAATAAACGCGAAGTTTTACCGTGAATAATATCTAAATAAGTTTGTTCAGTAGTTTCGGGTTGGTGCTGTGATTGAAGTTGTAAAACTTCACCTTCAGCAATTTCACAGGTACCCGTTGAAAAGTCTTTGAGTAATACCTTGCTGTCTAGATCCACCAATAAATCAAAAGCACGAGAAATTAGAAAATCACCCACAAGTACGGCAGTTTGATTATTCCATGTCGCATTTGCGGTTGGGCGACCACGGCGTAAACCCGATTCATCGACTACGTCGTCATGAACCAAGGTTGCGGTATGTAGCATTTCAATAATTGCTGCAAGTTTACGGTGTTTTTCTAAATCTTCTGCGCCACAAGCCTTTGCTGCAAGTAAGCACATAATGGGACGCATGCGTTTACCGCCTGCTTCGACTACATGTTTACTGACTGCCATGACCAAGGCAACTTTAGACGTGATCCCTTCATTAATAAATTTGTCCATCGCAGCAAAGTCAGTAGCAACAGGCGCGAGAATATCTTGCTTAAAGTCGATGGTCATATGAAGAGAAACCTCAATAATTTTTGAATTACAGACGTAGTGTAGCAATTTGTTATATGAATAACAGATAAGAACTTACTCAATTGACTTAATCTTAAGTGATTTTTTTCATCAAGCGGAAGTATTGTACTTATTTTTTAACAGACTTTTATCTTTAGCATGTTGTTTGAACAGCATGTTGTTGATGTAAGTCCAGTGTATATTAGCGAATTGTTGCTAAAAATCTATGTCAAACCTTGCCAAAAGCATGATAAGTGAAATAGAGCACTCATTTTAATGGTTTTAATGACACTGTTTATATAATAAACGCATACTCATCTAATATTTTACGGAAATGACTTGTTGTTTTTCGGGTTATCCCTTAAAATCTTTGCCTTTGCGAAACCCCAGTGACGATCGTTTTAAGATCGGTATATCCCTTTACCGGCACGACAACACGGGCATGTTTGGAGTACTTAAATGTACGCAGTAATCCAAAGCGGTGGTAAACAACACCGTGTAGTTGAGGGTGAAACCCTTAAAGTAGAATTATTGAAAGCTGAAACTGGCTCAACTGTTACTTTTGATGACGTGTTGATGCTTGTTAACGGTGACAGCATTCAAATTGGTGCACCAGTAGTAGCTGGCGCTAAAGTAACTGCTGAAGTAGTTAGCCATGGTCGTCACGACAAAATCCGCATCATCAAAATGCGTCGTCGTAAACACTATCGTAAACAACAAGGTCACCGTCAATGGTTCACTGAGTTGAAAATTACAGCTATTTCAGGCTAATTACGAGGAGTAAGTAGACATGGCAACTAAAAAAGCCGGTGGTTCGACTAAAAACGGTCGTGACTCGAACCCAAAAATGTTGGGTGTTAAAATCTACGGCGGTCAATCTGTGACTGCTGGTAACATCATCGTTCGTCAACGTGGTACTGAATTCCACGCTGGTGTAAATGTAGGTATGGGCCGTGACCATACTTTATTTGCAACTGCTGACGGCGTTGTGAAATTCGAAGTGAAAGGCCAATTCGGTCGTCGCTACGTATCTGTTGAAGCGTAAGCTTGAATAGAAAAAAAACCCGCATTTTTGCGGGTTTTTTTTCGTCTGAATAAAATATGAGGTATTTTTTAGATTGTTACAAAGGGTTTACAAATCAATAAATCACCATAAATAGTGATTTAAATCACAAAACATAAAGAGCGTAATAGAGGAGTACAAATACAAAAAAAGGATAGGGACATGAATAAAATATTGAATACAGTTTTTATCAATGCTGACTATCAGAAAAGGAATTGTCCTGATAAAAGCCAACAAATTGCATTTTAAAAGACACTACAACTTGGTGAAACAACTTCAATCGCTATTAAAGCTGTACCAAAATTACTTGCTGTGAGTATTTTACTTTCTCTAGGTTCAATTGCATGGGCTGGTGGGAGTGGCTCGTCATATCCTGAGCATACTTGTAATCGTTGCAATAGTGGTATTCCTGGGCCAGTAGGGCCAATGGGACCTCAAGGTCCTGCTGGTGAGACAGGAGCAACAGGTGCACAGGGTGAGACTGGAGCTAAAGGTGACAAAGGAGATACTGGAGCAACAGGCGCTACAGGTGCTACTGGTAAAGATGGATTAAATGGCCGAGACGGCATCGATGGTAAGGATGGGTTGAACGGTCTGAATGGTAGCAATGGTTTAGATGGTGCAAGTGCTTATCAAGTTGCGGTGAACAATGGTTATGAAGGCAATGAAGACCAATGGCTAGAAAGTCTACATGGTGCAGTTGGCGCACAAGGGCTAACAGGTGAAAATGGTTTCAGTGCATATGAACTTGCGATAAAAAATGAATTTGTCGGTACTGAAGTTGAATGGTTATTGAGCTTAAAAGGAACAGATCCGTACATTAAAATACAATCAAACGTTGCCAATATAGCACCTAAACCAACTGCGAATGGACAAGATGCGATTGCAGTTGGTGCAGGTAATAAAGCTGATGGTAATCAGTCTATTGCCCTCGGTGTAAACAATACAGTCAGTGGTGATGGATCTGGTGCATTAGGTACCAATAATACAGTCACTGGTAATAATACCTATGTGGTTGGTAACAATATCAACACCTCTGCAAATAATGCTGTTGTACTTGGCAATGGTTCAAGCTCTGACCGCAATAATACGGTTTCCGTTGGCTCGGCTGGTGCAGAGCAGCAAATTATCCATGTGGCAGCTGGTACGGCAGACACCGATGCGGTAAACGTGAAACAAATGCGTCAAGCAGATCTAGAAGTGTTAAATAGTTCAAAAGCATATACAGATCAGCATGGGGCAAATGTACTTAATCAAGCCAATAGTTATACCAATTAACGTGTGAATGAATTGAACCATAATTTCAATAAATTTAAAGATAATGTTTACGGTGCTGTTGCTTCAAGTATTGCAATCGCCTCCTTACCTCAACCCACAGATGCTGGATATAACATGTTCAGTGTAGGTATGGGGACTTGGGAAGGTTCACAAGGCTATGCAGTAGGTTTTGGTGGAGTAACTGAGAGCAATAAATATGTGTATAAATTGGCTGCAACAGGGAACTCTGAAGGTGACTTTGGCGCTGGTGCATCGATCGGTTGGCAATGGAAATAACTCAATATTGGATTATTAAAATTGCTAAATCGTTGTTTAACTATTTGAAAGGCATTTGAATCAAATCAAGTGCCTTTTTATTTTATATTTCTCCATCATGATGAATAAAAAACAGCAATTTGCATTAATAACCATACAAAACTTCTTATTTTCTCTAAATTTAGTCAATGAAAGTGGTTTAAGATGGAGCCATCTAACAAATTGCGTTGATGCAAATATAAAAGGTGAATCTATGAAAATGCTTCGTAAAACCATCTGTGCTATGGCATTAGGTGCAGCGACACTGGCACCGGTTATGAGTACGACAGTATTCGCGGCACCAGTTGCAGCGTCGGAGCAGCAGGCAACTGCCAATTTGGTGAAACAATTATCGGGTATTAAAAGTTTTACTGCTAACTTTCAGCAAACTACAAAAGTGACCAACCCGAAAGCTACTCAAAAGAAAGGTTTAAGTGCGCAGCATATGAACCAAACTTTTACTGGGGTCATGAAAGTTCAGCGTCCGGGTAAATTCTATTGGGAAACAACCAGCCCATCTAAGCAAACCATTGCGACTACAGGTAAAACGGTTTGGATCTATGACCCAGACCTACAACAAGCGGTACGCCAAAGCTTAGATGACCAAGTTGCGAATACGCCTGCATTATTATTGTCAGGTAATACAGCTCAAATCATGAAGTCTTATCGTATTACACAGCCGAATAAGACCAAAACCTATTACACCTTATATCCAAAAAGTGATGATGGCGTGTTTCAAAGCTTAACCATTAGTTTTGGTGCGAAAAATGCACCGACCTTAATGATCCTCCAAGACTCATTAGGTCAAACCACGCATGTACGTTTCAATAATGTGAAGGTGAATGCATCCATTCCTGCATCAACCTTTAACTTTGTGCCACCCAAAGGTACAGACATTATTGATCAATAATTGTTATGAACGAAAAAAAGCAGACATTGGTCTGCTTTTTTTTATGGAAAAATGTAAAGAAAGCAAGCTGAATTCAAGTGAAATTTAGTAGTATGCTGATATTCACAGGTTGCTTAAATGAAGTGACTTGTGGTTTTGATTGTTGCTCTAGGGAACTTTGGGATGAAAAAAATCATATGAATAATATAGCTTGGGCTGTTTCAGCAGTGGTTTTAATCGGGTCATTAACGGCCTGTCATCCTCGAAATGAACCTGTTGAAGGTGCAACAACGGAACAGAAGCCAGCGGTCGTCGCTGATGTGATTCCACTTATTCAATCTAAATCTGTTGCGATGCAATTACCAAAAGCACAAGCTTGCGATGCGGAAGGTTGTACCCAATATACGATTCAAACGGTTGAAACCAATGTTGATTGGATTAATCAATATTTTACTGACCGAATTAAAAAGGCAGATCCAATTGCATTTTCAACTGAGCCGAATCAAAAAATTGATTTATCGGACAAGACGGATGCAGGCCTAAGTCAAAGTACCACTTCTGTTCGATATATTAGTCAGTGGGGACATATCGCAACTTTTGCGATCGAAAGCTATACCTACGCAGCGCATGCTGCTCATGGCATGTCTCATGTTGAATATGTCAATTTTGATTTAAAAGCCAAAAAACGTTTGGCTTTACAAGATGTCTTGGTCAAAGGTGCAGATGCGAAAGTGATTAGCGCACTTTTTGATGCCAACTATATGTGGTTAGATAGTCACGATATTGAACGTTCAAAACTACAGTTAAGCGATAATTTTTATTATGGCGCGAACGGGATCGTATTCGCTTATCCACTGTATGAATTGGCGAGCTACGCAGAGGGCATGCCTGAGCTAAAACTTCCATATTTTATGGCTAAAGGGCTATTTAAACCTGAATATTTACCAAGTTTGCCAAATTACGAAACCAAATAAGACAATTTGCAGCAAGATTATTGGTCTAATAAGGGGCAGCTGTAAGCTCGGTCACTGTATTTTTGAGTGTTAAGAGCTTACACTATAGCCAGTTTTTTTCTTTACTTAAGATTGGCTATGATCGACCCGAAATTACTCAGAAATAATATTGAGGCTGTAAACTTAGCCTTAGCAAAACGTGGTGTTCAACTCAACGTAGCAGAGTGGGCAGACCTTGAAGCTCGCCGTAAGGAAATTCAGTCTAAAACTGAGTCGTTACAAGCTGAACGTAATGCTGGTGCAAAACAAGTTGGTCAAATTAAAAAAGCTGGCGGTGATGCATCTGAAATCATGGCACGTATGTCTGCCATTGGTGATGAAATTAAAGCGGCTGAACTCGCACTTTCTGACCTTCAAGCTGAACTCGAAGCCAAATCTTTATCGATTCCAAACTTACCTCATGAGTCTGTGCCAGAAGGTAAAGACGAAAATGACAATGTTGAAGTTCTAAAATGGGGTACACCACGTCAGTTTGATTTTGAGATCAAAGACCATACTGACCTTGGTGAAATGATGGGCGGTTTAGAATTTGAAACCGCAACCAAATTGACTGGTACCCGTTTTAGCGTACTCAAAGGCCCATTGGCGCGTTTACAGCGTGCAATTACCCAATTTATGTTAAATACACATACCTTGGAAAATGGCTATACAGAAGCGTATGTACCTTATTTAGTTAATGCAGATTCTTTACGTGGTACAGGCCAATTGCCTAAATTTGAAGAGGATTTATTCAAACTTCAAGGCGAAAAAGAATACTACCTGATCCCGACCGCAGAAGTGCCTGTAACCAACTTCGTGCGTGACGAAATCATTGACCCAGAACGTTTGCCATTAAAATATGCAGCGCATACGCCATGTTTCCGTAGTGAAGCGGGTTCGTATGGTCGTGATACACGTGGTTTAATCCGTCAACACCAATTTGACAAAGTAGAAATGGTTCAGATTGTAAAACCTGAAACTTCGATGGATGCTTTGGAAGAATTAACGGGTCATGCCGAAGGTATTCTTCAAGCATTAGGCTTACCATACCGTAAAGTCGTTCTGTGTGGCGGAGACATGGGCTTTGGCGCAATCAAAACGTATGATTTAGAAGTTTGGGTACCAAGTCAAAATACCTACCGTGAAATTTCATCTTGCTCATGCATGGGTGACTTCCAAGCACGCCGTATGAAAGCGCGTTACCGTGCTGACCAAAAGAAAACTGAGTTTGTACACACGCTGAATGGTTCAGGTTTGGCAGTTGGTCGTACTTTACTTGCCGTGATGGAAAACTATCAACGTGCAGACGGTTCAATTGAAATTCCAGCAGTACTTCGTCCATATATGGGCGGTGCTGAATTTATCGATTAATAGTCGATAAAGTGCATACATTTGTGCACAAAAATTGCTTAAGACAATCAGATTTAAACTATTGAGGTCGTGTGTGGATATCTTTCCAATCTCTTTGAAGTTGCAGCAGCAACCTTGTCTGATTGTTGGTGGTGGTCGAATTGCATATCGAAAGGCTGTGCTGCTTGCAAAAGCGGGCGCTCAGCTGACAGTTTGCTCACCTGAAATTGAAGATGATTTATTGAGCTTGGTTAATAAAACCCAAGGTCAATATCTCAACTCGATTTATCACGAATCGGTTTATCAAGAAAATGCCATTGCGCTGCGTCAGTTTCGTTTAGTGATTGCAGCAACCAATGACAAAGCTGTCAATCAGGCGGTATTTGAAGCCTGCGAAGCTGAAAATGTCTTGGTCAATAGTGTTGATGATCCGCCGCATTGCCGTTTTATGGTTCCTGCGATTATTAACCGTTCTCCGCTGGTCATCTCCGTAGCATCCAATGGCACATCGCCAGTACTCTCGCGTCAAATACGCACCCAGTTAGAAAGCTCAATACCGCATGGCATGGGCAAACTGGCTGAGTTCTCAGGTAAGTGGCGCGCAGCCGTTAAATCCAAAATCGTCAATCCAGATGAACGCCGTATTTTTTGGGAAGACTTGTATGCAAGTCCGCTCAAAGAGCAGGTATTTAATGACAATTTGACCGAAGCCAATCGTTTGATTGAACAGGCCATATTGGAATGGAAACAGCCGAAAGGCGAGGTGTATTTGGTGGGTGCAGGGCCGGGTGATCCTGAACTGCTAACTTTAAAAGCCCTGCGTTTAATGCAGCAAGCGGATGTGGTGATCTATGACCGTTTGGTTTCTCAGCCGATTATGGACCTCTGCCGCCGTGACGCTGAAAAAATTTACGTAGGTAAAGCACGATCTAATCATGCTGTTCCGCAAGAAGGCATCAATGCCTTACTGGTGAAATATGCAAGTGAAGGCAAACGTGTCTGCCGTTTAAAAGGCGGAGATCCATTCATCTTTGGCCGCGGCGGTGAAGAAATTCAGGAACTTTTTGCGGCAGGCGTTGCCTTCCAAGTCGTTCCAGGGATTACTGCTGCATCTGGTTGTTCGGCTTATGCAGGGATTCCTTTAACGCATCGTGATTATGCGCAAAGTGTACGCTTCCTGACAGGCCATCTGAAAGAAGGTTCGCCTGAGCTGCCTTGGAATGAGTTGGTTTATCAAAATCAAACGCTTGTGCTGTATATGGGCTTGGTCGGTCTAGAAAAAATTTGTGAGAAACTCATCGCGCATGGGCAGCGTTCAGACATGCCTGTCGCATTGGTTTCTAAAGGGACGACACCTGAACAAAAAGTCGTGGTCGGGACATTGGCAGATATTGCATCTAAAGTCAGTGAATACCAAATTCAGGCGCCTACATTGACGATTATTGGTGATGTGGTGAGTCTGCGTGAACAGCTTCAATGGCATGAGCGAGGATAAGCAACGCAACGCGTTGCCCGAGCGCAAGGCGAAGGCTATGCCTGAGCAAAGAGGATAAGCAAGTTCTGGTATTGTCCAATTGCAATGCGCAAACTAAGCAAAGAGGATAAGCAAGCTGCTCAATTGTCCAAATGCAAGGCGAAGGCTATGCCCGAGCAAAGAGGATAAGCAAGTTCTGGTATTGTCCAATTGCAATGCGCAAACTAAGCAAAGAGGATAAATAAGTTCTGGTATTATCCAATTGCAATGCGAAAGCTAAGCAAAGAGGATAAACAAGCGCTTGTAGTATCATCTAAACTTATGCTTTAGCTTTGTAACTATAGCCTGAGTTTTAAGCCATTATTTAACTAAAGAGTAGAGAAAAAAACTGTGATCCATGTTGTTTTATACGAGCCAGAAATTCCTGCAAATACAGGGAATATCATTCGTTTATGTGCCAATACTGGAGCGCAGTTGCATTTGGTCAAGCCATTAGGCTTTGAGCTGGATGATAAAAAACTTCGCCGCGCCGGTTTGGATTATCATGAATGGGCGCACATGAAAGTGTGGGAAAACTTTGAAGAATGCCTTGCGGGCTTAAAAGCGCAAGGTATTGAGATGGATGCCATTTATCCATTAACCACCAAAGGATTTGAAACACCGCATACCTCTAATCTAAATCGCCCTGTAGCATTGTTGATGGGGCCAGAAACACGTGGTTTGCCAGAAGATGTCCGTATGATGTTCCCGAAAGAACATTGGATTCGCCTGCCGATGGCACCAAATTCACGCAGTTTAAACTTGTCTAATGCTACTGCTGTGATTTTATATGAAGCTTGGCGTCAGCAAGACTTTAAAGAATTGGTCTAAGTGTGATCTGTTCAAAAAGCCGCTCTATCGAGCGGTTTTTTATTGGGAGTGAACACAGTGAACCGTTTACAGCAATGAAGTTTTGTAAAATAAGGGCTTAAAAACTTCAGCATCAATATAAAAATGTGTATAAGAACACTGTGAAGAAATAAAACGGGTACTTAAAACTTGAAATCTATAAATTTAAAAGCTTTTGGTGTCGTGATTGCGACCGGATTCATTTCATCAATGAGTTGGGCTAATCCAACCGTATCGAACACAACAGAACAGACACCAGTGACCGTCACTGCTACTACAGAAAATGTTCCAGTTGTACCGAAGGTTGAGGTAATCAAGCCTTTTACTAAGGCTGAAATCAAGCAGGGCATGCTGGAAATGCAGCAAAGACAAAATCAGCGTATTGAGGAATGGGGAAAAACACTAAAAGCCGACGATTTTGAACGTTCATGGTATGGTGGTCGTCAATTGAAAAAGTCTAAGCGTCAGGAAGTTTGCGGGATCTATCAGGGTTTAGTGAATGAAACCTATGGGTTGGCACAAAAAAATAAAGCAAGATTGAGTCAAGCGGATCAAAAACAAATATCAGACCGCAACCAATTTATTCAAAGCTTAGGTTATGAAAATAATATCGTTGATACCAAGATGGGTTTTAATTGCCGCTTAAAATAAGTGATTTTTATCACTGCTTTGATTTATGTGAATGATCCATGTCCTTGATGTAAAAAATAAAGGACATGGAAAAGCTTAAGTACTTTTAAAAGCTCGAGAAACCTAGTGAATTAATCAATTAAATTAAAGTCACTCAGTTCTGTTTGCAGATGTTTTGGATTGTTTGCAAACAGCAGTTGACTACTAGTGTATAACCAACCGAGTTGACCTTGCTGCTGAAGACGTTTCAGCAAGACATCGTTAAACGTCGACGTTGCAAAGACAGTTTCGCTAAAGACTTTAAACTCACCGACATTAGTGTTTTCACTGTCTTTCATAAACAGCATGCCGTTTTTGGTGGTTGAACTCATATCTAAAGCACGGCTGACTAAGCGGTAACCGTCTTTAGCTTGCTCATCAATCAACGCCTGTAATTTTAAGCTGCGCTCTACACTATTGCTGCCGGTAGGGTAAGTTTTATAGCGATAGCTGTAAGTGCCATGGTGTGCGCTGCTATTTATACAGGTTGCAACTTTAGGACTATTTTGTTTGCCGTTCAGAACTTCAGGTCGTAAACCTGTGAAATAGCTTTTGAACTGAATAATACGGCAGCCTTGGGCACCCAGTGTATTGAGCATTGTTTCTAGCTGCACTGGGTCAACGAGTGGGGAAACATAGCCGCTGTCGTAGGTATATGTCGCGGTATCATTTTCCTTTTTAATGAAATAATCTTTGAAATTCAGGGCATTGGTTGGTCTGACGCTATGCAAGTATTGATAGCCTGATTTACCTTTTTCATTTAACTGATTACGCCATGTAAAATAAATGTCAGCGGTAGAAGGTGCTGCACGGTCTGCCACAATATGATTGAAACGTGTATTTTCATTGGCAAGTTTCATGTAGCTATTAACATTACCATTGTCCAAAGTTTTAGAATCATAGCCAATTAACTTATAACCGCTTTGTCCCATTGTATTGAGCTGAGCCAAGAAGTTTACTGTGTCGGTGGTATTAATAAAATTCTCAGACTTAAAATCTGCAGTTGTGATTTTGGTTTTCGGTTTTAAATTGGTGAAGAATTCATTGGTGTTTTTTGTATAGCAGCGGCTGTCCTTGAGTGGGTCGGTAATTAGACCTCGTTGCATGATGATATAGCTTGGATTTGAAATCGTCGCGTTAATCACGCAGAAAGAATTATTATTTAAAAAAGTTAAGACGCGGTTGCTCGTCGCGCCACCTCTGACTGGTTGAAACTTAATCGAATGATATTCAAAGTTATTTAGTGTTGCAGCCGGCTGTATTTCACTCATGACCATGTCATGAAGTAATTGATAGCGTTTGGAAATAAATTCACCGCTGCAAGTTTTACTTGAACTATTGTGTACCGCATATTTTAGTTCTTCGTTCAGTGAACTGACTGAATTTTCACTGGTTTTATGAATTGAAATTTGTGGCAAATCACAATTACTGTTACCGAGGGCAGAGTTCCCTTGAATCCATTCTCCTGTGAATTTATCCGCTACAGTTGTTGGCGTTGGCGTTGGCGTTGGCGTTGGCGTTGGCGTTGGCGTTGGCGTTGGCGTAGGTGTAGGTGTAGGTGTAGGTGTAGGTGTAGGTGTAGGTGTAGGTGTAGGTGTAGGTGTAGGTGTAGGTGTCGCGCCATCATCATTGGAGCTTGATCCACCACAGCCCACCAATGTCGTAAATACAGCAGCGATAATACTGATTTTGTGATTACTATTCATGACTAGTGCTCAATAGAGTGAAGTTGTTATGTACGGCTGATGCCGTTGTATACACTTTTAAAATCTAGATTTATTGCACAAGGTGTGACTCAATCCAGCCATTGCCATGTTCTGTGGTGACTTCGATCAAACCTGTTTTAGTCATGTTTCCCGCAAAAATAATATCTGCATTTTTTGACAGTTTATTAATGACTTGGCTCGATTTATCGGCAGTTTTATAAAGCGGTAGATTATTAATTTTAGGTCTAAGTTGCTGTCCCATACTGAAACCATTTGCAGCATAATTTGAATTAGTCGTGGCCTGACTGCCTGTCCATTCTTTTGCGGTATTCGATACTTCTTTGGATGTTTCATTAAATTGATTCAGTGTATTTCTTAAATCACGCATGGTATCGGCAAAACCTGCATATACTGATATTGAAGCTAAAGACAGACTGCTAACGATGACTAAATGACGAATTTTCATGAACTTTCTCCTTTACTTTGTTATGTCATTCCGCGTGATATTTGACGGATTCATAACATTCGCGGTGTTTAAATAATTATAAAATGCGAAAATTTAGCATTTTTAAAATAGATCATTTATACTTCACTTGTAAAGAGGGTGGAGTGGTGAAAATGAATGTAGAAAGCCAGAGTGAACATCTAAAGCAAAGTAAAAATTGGTATCAGTCCTTACCGACGGAATGGCAAAATTGGTTGAATGAAAATATTGAAAATGGTTGCGATGTACAGAAAATAAGTCTAATTTTACAATCACATGGATTAAGCCCAAGGGCGGATCAATACTTATTTTCTGATGCAGACCAACTTTCAGAACAGCTGCAAAATGAACTTTTGGAATACAGTCTTGAGGGCTTAGAAACAGATGAAATTTTAGAAAAAATTAAGCAAAAAAATATTTCAAATCATTTGATCATTCAGTTTTTAAAGCATGTAAACAATAACGTAATTTTTAAAAAACTGAAGCAAGTACAGCAACAGCAGAATAAACAGCGTTGGCTATTACAGGTGATGGGTCAATTGAATCAATTGAACGACCACAGTCCATCCACAATCGATTGCATAGAAACACCTGATTTTGAAACATTTATAGAGCGGTATTATAGCCAGATGCGACCGGTCATTTTAAAAGGTGGGATGCAACATTGGCCTGCATTGCATAAATGGAGTCCTGAATATTTTGCACAGCATTTTGAAAATGAGTTGGTTGAAGTCCAGATGCATCGTGAGCAGCATCAAGATTTTGAAAAAAAATCGGTACAATTGAAACGTATTATTCTGATGCAAGATTTTGTCGCACAAATTAAAGCCACTAAGCACAGCAATGACATTTATTTAACTGCGAATAACGCCGCTCAAAATAAGCAATTTATGCAAAAGATTAGTGAAGATCTAGGTGACTTCGCCAAAGGTTATTGTCAAAACGAGATCAAAGATCGACATTTTTTATGGTTTGGCCCTGCAGGCACATTTACACCACTGCATTATGACTTAACCAATAATATGTTGGCACAAATCTATGGACGTAAAAAAGTGACTTTGATTCCTGCATGGCAAATGCCGTATATGTATAACGATCATTGGGTATTCAGTCAGGTTTCAGACGTCGCAAAGGCTGATCTAGCAGACTATCCATTGTTAGAAAAAGTGACGCCATTTGAGTGCATTTTGCAACCTGGAGAAACCTTATTTATCCCAATTGGCTGGTGGCATAGTGTTGAAAGTTTAGATATATCGATCAGTGTTTCATTTACGCATTTTAATGTAAATAATCATTTTTTTACTGAATATCCTCAAGATCTCATCAGATGAAAATTGTGAAGTAGATTAAATAATGCGAAAATTTCACCTACAGAGTATTTCTTTATTTGTTGGCTAATTGCATGACTAAACTGCCGCTGGACGATGCCCAATTCAATTTACAGCAAGTGCTGCTTTTAATGGGCTATTTAAGTGAATGGCTCATTCGTTCAGGTGTGGGCTATACGGAGTTTACTGCTGCATTGAAGCCGATATTTTATGAACAGGCAGAGCTGGAACTGGCGCGCATTGAGCAAAAACCGACAATTTCAGCGATCAGTTTGCTGTCTGGCCTGCACCGTAAAGATGTCACCGCTTATAAGCAGACTGTACAGGCGGGTAAGGCGCTGACTGAAGCGCCGGTCTCAGAACCGATCAGCGTGCCGTCCAGAGTTGTTGGCCTATGGCTGGCTGAAGGCTGGAAAGAGACTTTGCCTTTTTACAGCGAAACCGAAAACAGCTTTGAACATCTGGTGAAACGGGTATCTACAGAACGCCACCCGCGTTCTGTCTTGAATGAACTGATCCGTTTAGGGGTCGTCACTGAGCAAGCAGAGAATGTATCGCTGCAAAAAGGCCAGTTTATTCCTGACCCCTCATTGCAGGAAGCCCGGAAAATTTTGACAGCTAATTTGAGCGCGCATTTGGCTTCAGGCTTACATAATTTGTTTCAAAATACAGGTGATACTTATCTGGAACAGGCAATTTGCGCAGATGAATTAACTGAAGAATCAATTAAAATTTTACATAATGAAAGCCTGAAATTATGGCAAGAATATTCATTGCGCTTATTGAAAATAGCATCGGAAAGATGCGCTATAGATGAAGGAAAGCCTGATGCGACACAAGCCTTCAGATTTGGAGTTTATCAGCATGACCGTGAGTAAGCCGCTCAAGCTGTTCAGTATTTGCATGCTTTTCGCAGCAATGTCAGGATGCGGGGATTTATTTGGCGCAGGAGGCGTCAGCTTAGAAGGGACAGGCAACGGCAAGCCGACCGTGCCGGGCATGGGAAATGCCGGTGAGGATAAAACAGATAAAGTAGCGGATTCAGATTATAAGCTGAATCTGTCATTGGGAGCATCAGCGGTAGATTCCTGCAATTTAGTGATTCGTGAATTGCAGTTCATCAATACCGCATCCGATACCGCGGTGTTTCAAAATTCAGTGATCCCTGTGAACTTTGATAAAGACGGCATTGTGCCGGTCACAGTGCAGCTGACTTTGGAAAACGCCAATGCGTCCGCTGTGGAAATTGAATATGCGCATTGCGATGTGCCGCTAATGCTGCAGAATGCCGCTGCGGATGTGCAGTATTTTCCGGTGCGCGAATGCAGCGCAATGAAAACAGAGCTGCTGGCTTCGGATGAAATACGCAGTTTTAGGCTGAATTACAGTCTGGATACAGCTATGCAAGGCAATTGGAGTGTGCACAGCAAGCTGAAAATGAGTGTGCCGGGACAGCCAGCAGAACAGTGTGAACCGCTGCTGCTGCCGATAAGCCTGACATTGAAATGATCAGGTGCAAATCATGCAGGGAAGTATATGCAGCCTGCTGAACCGCTGCATCTGAATCAATAAAATACAACATAAAAAAAGGCGCTTTAAGCGCCTTTTTTGTTTAGAGATAAACTTGCTTAGAATTTATCATCAAATTCGTTATGCTGCGGTGCAGGGTGTTTAAAACCTTTAGTTTTATAACCAAGGTATAAAATACCGAACATTGCCCACCATAAACCATATTTCAAAGCAGTTTCTTCAATTTCTAACCACATCGCAAAGATACTGATAAAGCCAAGCATTGGAATAACCACGAAGCTAAAAATATCTTTGGCTGTTTTTGTGCGGCCATCACGAAGTGCATAACGTGAAATCACAGATAAGTTCACGAAAGTAAAGGCTGTCAATGCACCAAAACTAATCATCGAAATGACAATATCAAGATTCATAAAGCCCGCAGTTAATGCAACCGCACCTACGATCATGATGTTATAAGACGGGGTGAAATTTTTCGGGCTGATATGACCGAAGATTTTCTTATTAATAACACCATCACGGCCCATAACATACATTAAACGTGATACACCTGCGTGAGCAGAAATACCTGATGCCATTACTGTCACAATCGCAAAAGTTAAAACATAGGATTGGAACAGTGAGCCGCCGACGAGCATGAGTATCTCTGGCTGCGTTTCAGCAATATTCTTGAAATAGTTGCCCGGCTCAGCAGGGAAGAACAGCTGCATGAAGTAGGTACTAATAATGAAGATAATCCCTGCGATTAAAGCAGTTAAGAAAATCGCTTTCGGCAGTGTTTTCTCAGTATCTTTGGTTTCTTCTGCCAATGAACTTAATGAGTCAAAACCAGTGAACGAGAAGCACAGTAATGTTGCACCTGTAATCAGTGCACCCACAGACGTCAGCTCATTCCAGAATGGCTCAAGGCTCCATAATTGGTAGCGTTCTGCCGCAGAAATCGGGCCATCAGCATTGAAGCCCATTTGAAGCTTGCTGTAGACCATCCACGTGAAAATACCAATTACTAATAACTGCACAAGTACAATCAGGCTGTTGAAGTTAGCAACAAAACGCGCGCCGCGTAAGTTAATTCCAGTCATGAATGCCGTTAGCACAATGACCCATACCCAGTGGTTTACTGTTGGAAATAGTGCTTCAAGGTAAATCACTGCAAGAATAATATTCACCATTGGAGATAATAGGTAGTCTAACCAAGAAGACCAACCCACCATGAAACCAACGTTCGGGTGAATAGATTTTTGGGCATAGGTATACGCAGAACCCGAAGAAGGGTAGCGACGGATCATATGACCATAACTAATCGAGGTAAACAGAATTGCAATAAGGGCAATAATGTAAGAAGTCGGCACGTGTCTATGACTTTCTTCAGAAACTAGACCGAAGGTATCGAACAAGGTCATCGGCTGAATGTAAGCCAAACCAATAATAATAATGTGCCAGAGTCCAAGCGTTTTTTGCAGTTTAGCTGCCGATTGAGTCCCAGAGATATTTGTCAACGGCGTTATCCTCTTATCGTTGATCAAGGATCAGTCATATTCTAAGGATCGTTTGAGACGAACGATCCCCCCTACGTTTTAAAACAAAAGTGCGCCAATCTACTCCAAATTGGTACATTTTGTCAGTAACTTTGAAATTATTTTTAGCAGAAATTATGCCAGTTTGATTAAAAAATAACTGATATTGCGTTCTGCAAGTGAAAAGCCCGATGTTTAAAAAAACATCAGGCTTAATTTTTCGCTATATTCGCTTATTTTTCAGCAATTACCAAGCTTTTTTTAGAATAGTTTTGAGGTCTTCTAAGCTGGTTTCTTTAGGATTATAAATAATAGATCCATCATTCAGTGCTTTCTCTGCCACTTCATCTAATTGAGCTTCAGTCACTTTACCTGTTTCACTCAAAGTACGTGGTAATTTGGTCAAACTAAACAAGCGGTCACGCATGGCTAAAAGCGTTGAAATGGCTTTTTCAGCGCGGAGGTTGGCCGGTGTTTGTGCATAAATATCAGGACCAGCCAGTGGTAATAGCAATTCAGCAATCTTATCGCCATTCACTTCTTTGTTGTATTCCAACACATACGGCAAGAATAAGTTCATGCATAAGCCGTGGGGCAGGTGAGCGACTGCACCCAGCGCATGGCCTAATGAATGCACTAAACCAACCATTGAGTTCGAGAATGCAATTCCTGCCATCGTAGAAGCTTGTGCAAGTTCTAAGCGTCCATGCGCATCGCTGGTATTATCTAATACACCAAATAAGCTATTGCTAATTTTCTTGATTGCGGCAGTAGCATAGGCATCTGAAATAGGGTTTGCCGCCATGCACGTATAGGCTTCAATCGCATGCGTCATCGCATCCATCGCTGTCATCGCCGTAAGATGGGGTGGTAAAGTTTGCGTCATGCGTGGGTCAAGAATTGCCGCATGTGGCATCAAATAATTCGATGCAAAGGCCATTTTGACATTCTTTTCAGGGTCAGAAACCACAGCGACCATAGTCACTTCCGAACCTGTCCCCGAAGTTGTTGGAATCACAAAAAATGGTTTTAAAGGTTTAGGTAAGTTGTGCGCACCTGAGTATTTCAGTAAGTCATCACCACCTTCAGATACCAAGATGTTGGTTGCCTTAGAGGTATCAATCACTGAACCGCCACCGACAGCAATAATGGCATCACATTGGTTGTCGCGGTAAAGTTGAGCCGCTTTACGTACGGTTTCTAAACTAGAGTCTGGCGGAACATCATCAAAAATATAGCCAATCACCGTCTCGGTGCTTTCAAATGCCGCTTCAATCGGTGCAAGTAATTGATTACTGCGAACGCCTTTATCCGTAATGATCATGGGGCGTTTAGCACCCAAAGTAGACAGTTCGAATGGGATGTGTTCTAAAGCAGCATGGCCAGCAATCACTTTTACAGGACAGAAAAATTCGTAATATGGTTTAGCCATGTGTTATGCGCTCCGTTTTAAATAAGACTGGGCTACTTTTAAATAAATATTTGCAGCACCGCTCAGTTTTTCTTTTAGGCTTAAATGTGTTGGATATTCTTTGACAGCCAATTCAGCCACCAATTTAGGTAAAATTAACGCTTCCATTTTGTTGAGACAACGCACCAATCGGATTGCATAAGACAAATCACCATCGGCGATCATGCGGTCATTGGCAAAGGCTTGTGCGGTACTTTCTTGAAATGAGAAGACCAAAAAGGCATGACTCAAATGCTTAAACGTAATGGTTAAGTCCGGCTTTTGAGTGCCGGGTGTGAGGAGTTTGAGTTGGTGGTCTTCCGTGACTTGCGCGACAAATGCAGCACCATTAGGAAAAACGTTCATAGATAAAATAAAATTAACTGGAAATTTAGCAACTTCTTGTTTAATTTCTTCATCGACCTGGCTCGCCATGACCAGACCTCTGCCAATCACATCCATCATGAGTTTGACATAGGCCTGCTGGAGCGCGGGTTTAACGGATTTAGTTGCAATCACGTGTACATCCCTTATCTATAATTATTAAATTTAGAGCTTTTACTCTAAATTATTTTATTTGAGAAAGCAAAGTCTTTTATAGTTGTTTGACTGTTACGTCTTTAAAGTAACCACTGTTTTTCAAAGTATCAATGATATCGACGCATAAGTTTTCAAATTTAGGGTAGTCCTGTACTAAATCTTGTATGCGTACCATTTCCAATCCTGCATAGCCACATGGATTGATGGTATGAAAACCAAATAAATCGCAATCAATATTCAGTGCTAAACCATGATATGAACGACCTTTACGAATTTTAAAGCCCAATGAACCAATTTTTCGTTCATTGACATAAACACCCGGCGCATCAGGCTTGGCATAAGCTTGAATACCATATTTGTTCAGCAAATCGATCATGATGGTTTCGGCATACGAGACCAATGTACGAACATTCCAGCCTAAGCGATTTAAGTCAAACATGAAATAAGCGACCAACTGACCCGGTCCATGCCAAGTGACTTGTCCACCACGGTCTGTTTGTACCACAGGGATGTTACTTTGCACCAAAATATGTTCAGGTTTGCCAGCTTGCCCCTGAGTTAATACATCGGGATGTTGCAATATCCACAGTTCATCAGGTGTGTTTTCATCGCGCTGTTCAGTATAAGTTTTCATTTCGACAAAACGATCTTCATAGGGAGTCAGATGATTGTATTGGCGAATGATTAAAGTTGGTTTTGCAGCGATCATTACAACAGGATTTCCTTGGCAGCGTTAAATTGATTGGTCGTTGAATTATGTCGTTATTCAGGAGGGATAAACATATATTCTTTAAAATTTTCGATGTATTCATCTAAATTTTCTTCAAGCATTTTGCGATATTCAGCAAGGAAATATTCGATGGTTTCTTGTTTTGCATTAGCGAGCTGTTCTGCTGTTTCCCATCCACATGCGCTGATCCAAGCATTAAAACGGGATGTTGCAAAAAGCATAGAGGCGCTTACTTTCCCTTTTCCTATCTCTTCCGTAATTTGCTGATTAGATAACTGAATGTGTTGATCCGCTCGCTCATAGAATTCATCATCAATATTTTGCATTTTATTTTATTCTCACAAAAAAAGTCCAAAACACTTTCGCATTTTGGACTTTTTAATTATAGCGCTGTCTTAATTAAAGGACAGGCTGCAAGGTCAGCGTATAAGGCATGAACTTGTTCCAACTCTTCAAAGCGCAGTTGAGCAGTTAAAGAGTGGTATTTACCTGTGCGTGACGGCTGTATTTTTACTGTGTCACCATCAAATTCAGGGAAGTGCTTCTGTAAAATATCAACAACAGCAACTCGAAGTTCTTCACCTGCATTACCAATCAATTTAATTGGGTAGTCCATAGGGAAGACCCAAAGATGCTCTTGCAATTCACGTGAAGGAGCGCGATTAGTCATATCAGTCATGGGACACCTCATTATTTAAAAATACCTGCAATGAGCAGGTATTTGGAATCATTTGCTACATGCTCATAATATGGGGCGGAAAACTCGATATTCAAGCCTGCATTGTCCTAGTTATAGGTTAGTCATTCTCAAGGAATGAACGCAAATGCTCTGAACGTGATGGATGGCGAAGTTTACGTAAAGCTTTCGCTTCAATCTGACGAATACGTTCACGAGTTACGTCAAACTGCTTACCCACTTCTTCCAATGTATGGTCGGTTGGCATATCGATACCGAAACGCATTTTCAAGACTTTCGCTTCACGTTCAGTCAAGTTTTCAAGAACTTCACGTGTTGCTTCTTTTAAGCCTTCTGACGTTGCAGCGTCAATAGGAGAGGTGATATTACCGTCTTCAATGAAGTCACCAAGATGCGAATCTTCATCATCACCAATTGGTGTTTCCATTGAAATTGGTTCTTTCGCAATTTTAAGCACTTTACGAACTTTCACTTCGTCCATTTCTAGACGTTCACCTAATTCTTCTGGTGTAGGTTCACGACCCATTTCTTGAAGAAGTTGGCGAGATACACGGTTGATCTTGTTAATGGTTTCGATCATGTGTACTGGAATACGAATGGTACGTGCTTGGTCGGCAATCGAACGCGTAATCGCCTGACGAATCCACCATGTTGCATAAGTCGAGAACTTATAACCACGACGATATTCGAATTTATCCACCGCTTTCATCAAGCCAATGTTACCTTCTTGGATCAAGTCGAGGAATTGCAAACCACGGTTGGTGTATTTTTTCGCAATCGAAATTACCAAACGTAAGTTCGCTTCAACCATTTCCTTTTTCGCACGGCGAGCTTTCGCTTCACCAATCGACATACGTTTAGAAATGTCTTTGATGCCTTTAACATCTAAGCCAAGTTCTTTCTCGATGTCAGCGATTTTTTGTTGGAATGCCAAAACGTCAGGGCGGACTTTTTCAAGATAGCCTTTCATTTCTGCAGGTGCTTTAGCAATTTGTTCATCTAACCAAGCAAAGTTAGATTCTTGACCTGGGAAAGACGTACGGAATTGAGTACGGTCCATACGACCACGACGTACTGCATAGCGCATAACTTCACGTTCAGAAGTACGGATTTGGTCATGGGTATTACGAATCAAATCAGAGATGATGTCGAATAAACGTGGTGTGAATTTGAACATCATGAACACAGTTGCAAGTGCTTCAAGTGCAGCAGCAGCTTCTTTACTGTTACGACCATGTTTTTCAATTGCGGCTTTAGTGACTAACCATGCTTGTTCAAGCTCAGTGAAACGTGCTTTAGCAATTTCAGGATCTGGACCAGATTCGCCTTCAGAATCATCATCACCTTCAGACTCTTCTTCTTCATCGTCATCATCAAGTTTGACATCTTTAGTTGGCTTGTTGGTTGACGCTTCATCTTCATCGATCTCAGAATCATCTTCATCGATCACTTCTGGGATGGCTTCGTCAGATTCTGGATCTAAATAACCAGAAAGAATATCCGCTAGACGGCGTTCACCCGCTTCATAATCTTTGTATTCTTGCAGTACAACTTCGACTGCATTTGGCCAATAAGCAATAGAATGTAAAACGTCACGAATACCTTCTTCGATGCGTTTTGCAATGCTAATTTCGCCTTCACGTGTCAAAAGCTCAACTGTACCCATTTCGCGCATATACATACGCACAGGGTCAGTGGTACGACCGGGTTCATTTTCAACAGATGCAAGTACAGCAGCGGCTTCTTCTTCAGCAACTTCGTCAGTCGCTTCGCTGCCACCTTCAAACATTGTATCGTCAGTTTCTGGTGCACGATCATGTACCGGAATACCCACGTCATTCAACATCTGAATGATGTCTTCAATCTGTTCACTTTCAGTGATTGAGTCCGGGAGATGATCGTTAACCTCGGCGAAAGTTAGGTAACCTTGCTCTTTGCCTCGGCTAATCAGAGCCGCTACTTGAGAAGTAGGGGAAGTCATATCGCTCATCTTTGCTTACTCTTCGTTGAATCTGTGGCAGTAAAAAACCGTGCATTTTAGCACGATCGTCTCATTAAATCTTGTGAATAGCTGGCTTATCCCATTAGGACGGTACAGCATCAAGCTGTCCAATGAGATATTAAAAATTTAAATTCAGTAATTTAGGTGGGGCTGAAATTGTTGTTTTCAAGTTCATCCCATGCATCGATTATTTTATGGGTCAACTGTGACTGTCATAAAAATGAAGGACGCAGGGTGGATTATATCATGCCACAGGTTTTGGTAAGAAAAAAAGCCCTATTTTTAAAGTTTAGATGTTAAAAAAACAAATAAAACTTGACAATATTTTATATCCCATATAAATAGCGGCTAGACCCCTTCAATTTTTTTCATTATGAGGTAGTTTTGGTGTCTTCTACAGATTTTGAACTAGATGATAACTACGGTGATGATGATGTGAATTTCGATGAGGCCAGTGCAAAAACTAGCGCGAAAGAATCGTTAGAAAAGCGCCGACTTATTGATGACCTTCTGGCTCAGCGCCGTCTTGAACGTGAGCTTAAAGATTTTGATTACGACATCGACGATGACGATGATTTTGATGACGAAGAAGACTAAATAGCGATTTAGCATAGCGCTTGAAAATGCTATGCTTACGCATTAAGTTTCTAACTCTGGATTTGAAATGAGTGCTTTAGATTTAGACCTTTTGAGTGACTATCTAGACGGCGATGACAACGAGCATGGTCTAGATTTTGCAGCGACTCATGGTTTTTTATGTGCAATTGCAGTAGGCCCAGCTTTTGATAAATGGCTAGACGAACTTTTTGATAACAATCAGAAAAAAGTACCTGCTGAAATTATTGCACAAGTAAAAGCATGGCTCGAATCGATTCGTCAGAATCTTGCCAATGAAGATGGTATTGAATTTCCATTTGAAATTGAAGAAGCCGATGTTGAATCAAGTCTTGGTGACTGGAGTGTTGGCTTCGTTGATGCCATGTTCCTAAACGAAGATGCATGGTTCACCGACGAGTTTGAAGAACAATTGGTAGATTTAACTTTGCCAATCATGGTGTTCAGCGGCATTGATGAAGAAGATCCACAAATGGAATCTTTCCGTCGTAATGGTCAGTTGATGGATGAACTTGCAGAAGAAATCCCAACCAATTTGAACGAATTATATTTGATGTATCACACACCAAATTAATTTCGACGAAATTTAAAAAAAGCACCTTGGGGTGCTTTTTTTAGCGCTATACCTTTTCAATTCAAAGTTAGTCTAAAGGCTTAACTACGTTTGGCTTTTAAGAAGCTCTTTGCCATCCATCCAAAAGATAAAGCCAACATGAGATAATGGATTAATAAGCTAAAGCTGATAGCAAGCAGCCAGACCCAAGCGGGTAATTCCGTTAGCGCCATTTGAATAAAGGCTTGGGTTTCAGGGAAGATCAAGAGACAAATGACAGTCGCGACGACACTAATCAGTACGGAAGCTAAAATACAGCTCCAAATCAAAGTTCGCTTTTCTAACTTATTTGGCACTCGCTGATGGTCTTTAACAAAGCTAGATGCTGCAGCAAGACCGCCCACGATGAGACAGGTAATAGATGAACCACCAGGTAAATCAAAGAAAGATTCGATGGCTGCGACAGCAACCATGGCGAGTGCATAAGCAATGCTAAATGTGATGATGTATTTTTTCATTATTTAATGTTCATGTTTTCATTATATAAAGTGCGAGTATAACTTACCTGAAGTGTCTTCACTGAATTTTAACTTTCATTGAAGTGGTGATGATTTAAATTTTAACGCAATACATTGAAAAAATTTATAATTTTTTAGCGCAATAGTCTGCATACCAACCATAGGCAATATGAAATATTGTGCCATGAATGGCGACCAAACAAAGCATAACCACAGCAGTTAGCCCGATGCCTGCATGATCTACAGACTTCATAATGCTTTCGGCATTGGGATTCATTAGCACCAAGAACAGCACAAAAAAGCTACCAATGATGATTGCAACGGCACTGGAGCCCCAAACCAGTTGGATCTTTTCATTGTTGCTAGGCACGCGTTGTTCTTTCTTTACAAAATGCCCAACGCTGATTAATGCACATGCCACCAATGTAGGAATTAATGTAATACCACCTAGATTTAATCCAAAAATTAATACGGTAATCAAAAGCACCAAGGCGATGCTATAAACAGCAGCAAAGTGTAGGAGATAGTGTTTCATTTAAGCCCCAAAAACAAAAAATTAACGAGGTCGACGTTGATGTCGACGGTACAAAATCCAAGCAATAATGATGACTGTGATCAGAATAATCACATGTCCAACTTTACTAAATATTTGCTGCATTAACTGCTGATTTTCACCTAAATAAAAACCCATACAAGCTAAAAAAGTGGTCCAAATAATCGTACCTAAACCACTATAAAACATAAACTTCCAAAATGGCATGCGGCTCATTCCAGCAGGAATACTAATGAGAGAACGCACAGCTGGAATCATTCGTCCGAAAAATACAATGCGGTGACCGTATTGCTCAAACCATGCTAGAGATTTTTTTACATCTGCCGACTTGATAAATAAATACTTTCCATAGCGATCGACGAAGTGAAAGATGGATTCATGCTTAAATTTATAACCAATCCAATATAGCAATGCAGCCGCCAGTAAAGAACCGACACAACCTGAAATAATGACACCAATGAGGAGTAGTTGACCTTGGGAGGCAGAATAGCCAGCCGAGGGCATAATGATTTCAGAGGGGATTGGGGGGAAGACATTGTCAAGAAACATGAGTAGGGCAATACCGAGATAACCCAATTGTTCCATGATTGAAATGATCCATTCAGTTAAAGTCATGGTAGCTAAGGCAGAGAAAAGGTGTATTTATCCTATGTTGAAAAGCGCAGTGGGTAAAGTTCCGTTTTAAATATTCCTGAAACCACCTAAGCAAAAACAACAAATATTGAGTTCACCTTGTATTAAGTAGCACGTAGGCTGAATTAGAAGGAAAAGTATGAATACGTGATGGCATTAAGCAATGCTGAATGATATAAGGCTGAATAATTGAAAGGCTTGGATCATAGTTTTTATAGTATTGAACGTACGCTGTTCAGTTTGGATTTTATTTTGATGTCGGAGCTTTAGCAGCTTTAAAAATCGTTTTATATACTGAACAGCGTAGGACTAGGTTGCAATAAGTGACGTTGTAAGGTGCATAAATTAATCATCATGTTCCATATTTAATAGTGTGTGAATATAGACTTGGCGTAAGCTCAGAGATAAAGCAAATGGAATCACGCAAAGTCCAAGAATGTTGAGCATAGTGGGTTGTAAGTGCAATGTATAAGCAATAAATAAGGCAAAAATTGCACCAATGCATGTAGCAACACTGACTATCAAAATATGCGACTGTTGGTTAAGGAGGTGTTTTAATTCTCCTACACTTTCTTTTACACGGGGAGCGGGTAAAGCAAGGCGCCTTGAGGTTGCAATTGGAGAGTTGATTAATTTTGGCATAATGCTTTCCTTTTCAATTATCTATAATGATTTTCTCGGATCAATTGATCAGAATAAGCATAAATGCGCGAACTGATTCTCGTAAATAACCAGATATAGTTATTTTGTCAAAAAAATTAAGTCACTGTTGAGAATGCGTAAAAAAAGCCCTAAAAATAGGGCTTTTATTTATATATCGTTACAACAAATTTTCCTTAGAGACGCTTACGTTTTGCTGCCACAATTTGTGATTGACGCATACGGAAGCCTGCTTTTTGCTGTTCAGTAGTTTTGTCGATACAGTATTTGCATGATACGCCGTGTTCGTAGCTCGGAAGTTCAACTTCAGCAGGAGCCAGTGGCCAACCGCATGCGTGACATTTGATATTTTCGCCTTCTTCCATACCGTGAGTGACAGCAGTACGACCGTCAAATACGAAACATTCACCTTCCCACATGCTTTCTTCAACAGGGGTTTCTTCTAAATATTTTAAGATACCGCCTTTAAGGTGATAAACCTCATTAAAGCCTTCTTGAAGTAAAAGTGAGGTTGATTTTTCACAGCGAATACCGCCTGTACAGAACATGGCAATTTTCTTATCTTTATGCTGCTCAAGCTCTTTTTTCACGTATTCCGGGAATTCACGGAAAGTCTCAGTTTTCGGGTCAATCGCACCCTTAAATGTACCTGCTTTGTATTCATAGTCGTTACGTGTATCAATTAGGATTACGTCATCACGTGCAATTAGTTCATTCCATTCTTTAGAATCAAGATAGTGACCGACTAAATCACGTGGTTTCACTTCCACACCTAAAGTCACGATTTCTTTTTTCAGTTTGATCTTCATTTTACGGAATGGTTTATCCGTACTATGCGATTCTTTGTATTCCATCGCATTAAAGCCTTCATTGAGAAGGAATTGATGGATGATATCTACAGATTTACGGTCACCGGCTATAGTACCGTTAATTCCTTCACCTGCCACAATTAGAGTACCGCAAAGGTTGATGGTTTTTACCAAGTCTAAAAGACGTTGTTGAAGATCGGCAGGATCTTGAACTTCTTTGAATTGATAAAGTGCGGCAACAACCCAACCAGAGGTCGCTTGCTGTTCTACAGGTGCAAGCTGTTCTACAGTAGCGTTCATGGAGTACTCCAAATGAATAAACAGGATAAAAATTAAGGCGCACATTCTACCGTGATTTGGATGAATAAGCGAGTAAAGCGATGGCTTTTAACCACACATTTGATCATAGCTTCATTTCAGTAGTTTTAGCGTGTATAGTCATGCCGAGTTGTTTTTATCCCATAAATATTGGTTGTTTTTATCCCATAAATATTGATTGAATGGAGCCGGTTTTGAGTACTGATCGTCGAATTGCCTCGTTAACCCCATGTGCAGGGCGTTGTTCTACGGTATTTGGTGATTCAGTCTGTCGTGGTTGCCGCCGCTTTAACCATGAAGTCATAAAATGGAATACCTATACAGCAGAGCAACACACGGCCATTTGGTGTCGTTTAGATGCACAATTAGATCAAATTTTAATACCGATGTTGCCGCAAGCAGATATCATCCATGTCGAAGGCTTTGTCTTGTCTAAGCGAGTTCGCTTACGTCCAGATGCAAGCAAAGGCCGTAAACTGTATCACGCACTCAAGCTCTGCGAAAAAAACCGTCATTTCACAGATGAAAGTGGACTCGGGATACATTACAAACAGGTGCGACCGTTGTGGGATGAATTTGAACGTCGTGTTTTAGCACTCGCCACAGCCAGCTATGATTTGGCATTTTTAAGAGCAGATGCCATTCGCTTGCATTTATTGCAAAACATGGATGAAGAGGACTAAGTCCTCTTTTTTTATTTATGAAATTTATCGTGATGTAAAAAAATAAGTGAAGGAATCTCAGCGTGAATTATTCGGAGTACTTTTTATATTGTGTGGCAGTCATCGTAATGATTGCAACACCTGGACCTGTCATGCTGTTGGTCGCAAGTTCAGGTTTACAAGGCGGATATAAAAAGGCATTTCAAACCATTGTCGGGACAAATTTTGCGTCACTGATTTTGATTGTGCTGTCAGTGTGTATTTTAAAAGGCATTTTAAATGTTAATGCGCATTGGCTCGATGGCATCAAAATACTGGGTTGTTTATATATTGCTTATATTGGTTTTGATATTTTAAAAGAAGTAACTATACAGCCCACTGCACAATCTCTGCAGTTAAAAGCAGCACAAGGGGGCTTTAAGAAAGGATTGATCGTGGGAATTTCAAATCCTAAGGATATTATTTTTTTCCGCAGTTTGTAGGAATTACTCCTCATCTTAATCTGAGTTTAATTGTGTTGACCCTGAGTTGGATCGTTTTAGATTTCGCAACTTTGTCTTTGGTGTATTTGTCTTTTCATCGATTGTCGAAATCACGCTGGTATAAAAAATTGTTGGCACTGTGTGGGCTGATTTTAGTGGTAGTTGCCATCTACGGGATCTATAGCATATTCACGGTTTAATTCTTAACTTGAAATGTGCAGTAAAAAATAAAAAAAGGCTGATTCAATCAGCCTTTTTATGAATGTGTAGAGCTTTAATTAATTCGCACTAGAGATTGTGCTGTAAACGATATTGCACAATTTCTTCAATGGTGAGTACAGTCAAATGATGGGTTTGTGCATACGCTAAAACTTGTACGCCATTGGCCATTGTGCCGTCTGGGTTGGTTAATTCACACAAAACACCTGCAGGTTTTAAACCGGCCAGACGTGCCAAATCAATAGTCCCTTCAGTATGTCCACGACGGGTCAATACGCCGCCTTCACGCGCACGTAAAGGAAAAACATGACCCGGACGGTTTAAGTCACTAGCAACAGCACCATCTTTAATTGCGGCTTTGACTGTAGTTGTTCGGTCTTTTGCTGAAACTCCAGTAGTAACACCTTCCGCAGCTTCAATAGTTACGGTAAAGGCAGTTTTAAAATGGCTAGAGTTATCAGACACCATGGGTGGAAGTTCTAAATGATTGGCTTGAGCATCGGTTAAACACAGGCAGACAATTCCTGAACCGTCACGAATCATACGTGCCATGGTTTCTACAGTGAGTGTTTCTGCAGCAACAATCAGGTCGGCTTCATTTTCACGGTCAAAATCGTCCATGACTAAAACAGGCTTGCCTTGACGAATGTCTTCTAAGGCTTGCAGCATGCGCTGTTCTGCAGGTGGAAGGGCAGAAAAGAAAATTTCGGGTTGAATTAAACTAGACATTGAAACGCTCGCGTAAATTTTAGATACGGTTGAACATTTCAGGACATGTGAAATAGTGGCGTTACGATATATATTGAAAATGATCAATGATATAGAGATGTGACGTCGTCTTCTTTCATCCGGACTATACCGTCGGCTCAGGCATTGCACCTGATCTGCGAATCGCGTTTAAACGATTGGCTCGTGGGCTTTTTGCAGGGCTTTCAGCCCAGCAAATTTACCACCGGTGGGGAATTTCACCCCGCCCTGAAGCGATGTGTCTTGAGTATAGACCTGTTTGAGTGATGATGGGGGATTATTGCTTAGAATCATTTGCAAAATTTTAGATAAGTAAAGTTATAAGATTGGATTTGTAAGCATTTATATAAAGTGTGTCAAAGCATGCTATCGTGCCGATAAATCAACCATGATTGCATAATGATAAAAAATGACCGCTCCTCAGCATTCTCAGCAGCAGAATATAAAGCTGCATCGTTCACAGTTAGATCAAGAGTTTTCAACAGATCTGTTCCAAGATGTACAGGTCATTCGGTATCTGCAAGTGATTGGTGTTGCACTGATAGCAGCCAGTTTCGTGTATTTGATCGCGGCAAACTGGTTGATGTTGCCAAAATTCATTCAATTGGCAATTCCAATGTTGCTGTTGCTACTGAGTGCTGTGACGAGTGTATATTTTGCAAGGCATGCTTGGATTCAGCAAAGTTTAGATGCTTTAAGTGCTTTGTTGCTCGGATTGAGTTTGGCTGTGATTGGACAGGTCTATCAAACAGGTGCAGACAGTTATCTGTTATTTTTAGTCTGGGCTTTGCTGCTTTTACCTTGGTTATATCGACCGAATATCGGAGTCTTTGCGTTACTGTGTTTGATCAGTCAATTGGCATTATTTTTATATTTTAAACAAAGCTATTTAATCGTTGATCATTCTTGGTGGTATTTACTCTGTATGAATGTATTGACGGCAATTTGTGTGACCTATTGTTTGAAATATTATGCTGCACTGCGCTTAGTATTTATTGCATTCATTACACTAATGTCGATGTATTGCATGTTTTTATACTGCGGAAATGGGGCAGAGCAGTATCAATGGCAATATTTAATTTTTGCATTGTTGCTTCCAATTTATCTGATTATCTATTTTTATCGACAACATCGTGCATTAGAAACCAGTTTGCAAGCTGCAGGTCTCGCCGCGAGTTTCAGTATTTTGATTTTCCAATGGGCAGAACATATTTTATCTGACTCGAGTGCAGGATTGTTGGTTTTTGCCTTGCTGATATTTGCTTGGTTTGCGGTGATCAGTTGGGCACTGATGAAATTTCTGCCACAGACTAAATTTGCAGTTATTCCTTTAGCGATTGGGGCATGGTTCGCAGGCATTATTTTATCGAGCTTATTGCTGACCTATTGGAAGGCGTTTTCAATCGTCATGGGCTTAGTTTTTGTGGCTGTGGCTTGGTGGTTGATTCGACGAGCTAAAAGTATCTTTAGTCGCCAATTTGCTTACTGCTTATGGGTATGTGGCCAATCTGCGGTCTTCATACATACAGAGAGCTTGACCGATAGCATTGGGTTTATTTTAGTATTACAAATTGGCGTTATCTTGCTCTGTTTGTTTAGTCGAATGCATTGGTTTATTGTTTTTATTCAACTCATTGCAGGATATGGCCTTGCAGTGGCCACACTATTTGATGCCGATCTTTTTATGAGCGATGAACATGTCATCTTAGCTGTGATTGGATTGAATTATATTCTACTGATTTTCTTGCTCGGGAGTGCAACAGCTTGGTTGCACTCGATGTATCGAAAAAGTGTTGTGTTGTGGATGTTATGCATCGTATTGGCGGGTGTGGTGTTGCAGACCTTGTCAAATAACGTTCTACATTTTGAACAGACCCAACATGGTGTTCTTGACCTGTTTATCGTTTATCTACTGCCTGTGGTTTGGCTTGGCCTTTACATCGCAAATCAGCAAAAACAGACGGGGCGCGAAAAATGGCTGTTACTGCTATTGGGCCTTGTGCTGATTGCGATGGGCTATTTTGAAATTTTCTTGTTATTGGTTTTATTGGCATGGGCGCAGGTCTATCAGCAATCTTTGGTTAAAGCCCTTTGCATCGTGTTGATCATTTTTAGCTTATGGATGCTGTATTACAATTTAGGGTTGAGCTTTTTACTGAAAAGTTTAACGATTTTGATCTCTGGTCTTTTGCTGCTTGGCATCACCAAAATGTTAACTGCGATACAGCATAAACAAGGGGAAGGAGCATGATGAACATACTTAATAAAAAAATGCTTCCTATTGGTTTGGCTGTACTCAGTATTCTTTTATTTGTACTGATGATTGCACGGCATGAATGGCATCTGGCAAACAGTCAGAGTATTTATGTAAAGCTGCAACCGGTCGATCCTCGCTCTTTGATTCAAGGAGATTATATGGCCTTGAATTATCAGCTCTATTTTGGTGGTCAGTCATCAAAAGAGCAATCTGCCAATGGGCAGGCTGCCAAAGCAAATACAGAAGAAAATGTACACCGTGACTATTTTGTAGATCAAAAAAGTATTGTGAGTTATGTGCAGCTTGATGCACAGCGTAGAGTGATTCGAACCAGTTTCAACCCAGAGTTGTTAGCGCAGTATCCAAGCTCATCTACAAAACTGGTGCTCAAAAATCCTGACAATAGATTTGAGGGTTTATATCCCGCGGCGAGCAGCTTTTTATTTGCTGAAGGCTTGGAAGCGTGCTATCGCGATGCGCAATATGCAGAGCTAAAGGTACAAGAAAATGGTCAGCCTTTGTTGGTGGGTTTGGTCGGAGAGCATTTACAGCCCTTTGATTGTAAACAAAACCAAGCATGGTGGAAGGGCCCGAGAGCAGGGTAGACAAATTGGGCTGTTGAGTTGTATGTAGTGATATGCGTCTAATACTGAATTTTTGCAGTCAATAATGCATAGTTCAGCCATAAAAAAGCCCGCAAATTTTGCGGGCTTTTTAGAATCTTTAAATGCTTGAATTAAGCAACTTGAACTGGAATACAGTTCGCTGTGTGGTTCACAGTGTTGTTTGGGTTCGCATAGACTAAACGTGGCTTATGTGTATTTGCTTCAGCTTCTGTGAAATCGCCAAAAGTTGCGATAATCATCAAGTCGCCAATATCTGCTTGGTGAGCAGCACCGCCATTTACAGAGATAATGCCAGAACCTTCTTCACCACGAATGGCATAAGTGGTAAAACGCTTACCATTAGTCACGTTCCACATATGAATTTCTTCATACTCACGGATACCGGCTAAATCTAGAAGAATACCGTCAATTGCACAAGAACCTTCATAATGTAATTCTGCTTGTGTAACGACGCAACGGTGGATTTTAGCTTTTAATAAACGAGATAGCATGGCTAGCGTCTCCTTGGTAGACCTAAGATCGTATCTTATGGTGGAACAATCTCTTGAATGCTGGGTGAGCAGTCAAATGCAAGCGCATTTTGCTCTGAAATCATTCAGATGGCAATAAGTATTGTTCAACAATTTGTGGAATTGTCAGTTCTATTTGTAAGCGTTGATCTGGTTCATGGCTTGCTGAATCTCACCACTTACCAACAATTTAGTACGTGATAAGGCATGTGCAATTGCATCATCCATTAAACCTTGTTCACTACTTGGTGCTTTACCTAAAACATGGCCTGAGACACGTTCTTTAGAACCAGGATGACCAATACCAATACGTAAACGATGGAAATTTGGACCAATATGCGGGACGATATCGCGTAAACCATTATGACCACCATGACCACCGCCCGTTTTCAGGCGAATGACACCCGGGTTCATATCGAGTTCATCGTGTGCGATAAGCATTGCTTCAGGAGCAATTTGATAGAATTTGGCGAAGGGAACAACACTTTGACCTGAGAGGTTCATAAAGGTTGTGGGTAACAGCAGACGAACGTCTTGACCTTCGATATTACCACGACCACTGATGCCTTTATATTTAGGATCAGCTTTAAGTTGGATGCCATATTGTTCTGCAAGGCGTTCTACAAACCAGAAGCCTGCATTATGGCGGGTTTGGGCATACTCAGAACCTGGGTTACCCAAACCAACAATCAGTGAAAGTTTGCTCACTCATTTACACCATTTAACACTTATGCGCGTTTGAAGTCAGCGTGCATAGGAGTGTTTTTAGCTGGGTGACGTTGTAAAGCTTGGATTTTAACGCTTTCAGCTTTACCGTCGATGTTGATTTCAACAACTTCTTCAAAGAACGCGTTGCTTTCTAAAGCTTTAACAAGTTCGCGAAGTTCTAAAGTAACTGCTACAGGTTCAGCTGCACCACCGTAGATGATTGCTGGTACTTTATTTTGAAGACGAAGGCGGCGGCTCGAACCTTTCCCTTGTACTGCTTCTTCACGTGCTACTGCATTTAATACGAAGTTTGCCATGATAGACATTCCTATTTAAGTTTAATTGACTAGACCTTCGACCAGTCTAGTGATAGAAAGCCCCACCAAAAGGCAGGGCTTTTAAATTTAGCGCTATATTATAGATAAGAATCGAACATTGCGCTAATAGATTCTTCGTTGTTAATACGACGAATTGTTTCAGCAACCATACTTGCAACTGAAACTTGGCGAATCTTACCAAGAGCTTGAGCTTCTTCTGAAAGCGGAATGGTGTCTGTTACAACCAATTCGTCAATCACAGAGTTTTTCAAGTTTTCTAAAGCTTTACCAGAAAGTACTGGGTGAGTTGCGTAAGCAACAACTTTGCGAGCACCAAAAGTTTTTAGTGCGTCAGCAGCTTTACACAATGTACCTGCTGTATCCACCATATCATCAACGATGACACAGTCACGGCCTTTAACGTCACCGATCAAGTGCATTACTTGAGATTCATTCGCTTTTTGACGGCGTTTGTCGATGATCGCAAGATCGATATCACCCATTTGCTTAGCAACAGCACGCGCACGTACTACACCACCAACGTCAGGAGAAACAACCATTAAGTTGTCGTGTGACTGTTGACGAAGATCTGCTAAAAGCGCAGGAGTACCGTAGATGTTGTCTACAGGAATATCGAAGAAACCTTGGATTTGGTCAGCATGAAGGTCGATCATGACAACGCGGTCAATACCAACAGTTGTGAGCATATCTGCAACAACTTTTGCTGTAATTGGCACACGGCTTGAACGTGGACGACGATCTTGACGAGCATAACCAAAGTAAGGAATGACAGCAGTGATACGACCAGCACTTGCACGACGCAAAGCATCAGCCATAACTAAGATTTCCATAAGGTTATCGTTAGTTGGGGCACAAGTTGGTTGTACGATGAATACGTCTTTACCACGAACATTTTCAGTAATTTCGACAGCGATTTCACCGTCAGAAAATTGACCTACAGATGCAGCACCTAGAGGGATGTGAAGGTGGCTAACGACTTTTTGGGCGAATTGTGGATGTGCAGATCCACTAAAAACGACAAGATTGGGCATGAAGCACCCTTGGCGGTTGGCAAATTAGGGAATTAGATGGCAGGGGCGGCTGGATTCGAACCAACGGATGCCGAGATCAAAACCCGGTGCCTTACCACTTGGCGACGCCCCTAATGCGGCAGAACTTTAATATTTTTGCGGTATTTTGTCAAGTTGAAACAACAAAGATACTGCAAATTATGCTCTGTCTTTTTTGAAGAAAATGGCAGGGGCGGCTGGATTCGAACCAACGGATGCCGAGATCAAAACCCGGTGCCTTACCACTTGGCGACGCCCCTAAATTGATGAAATAGCGAATAAAGTAAATGGCAGGGGCGGCTGGATTCGAACCAACGGATGCCGAGATCAAAACCCGGTGCCTTACCACTTGGCGACGCCCCTAATACTTTACAGCAATTACATCTACAGGTGAAAAATGATGGCAGGGGCGGCTGGATTCGAACCAACGGATGCCGAGATCAAAACCCGGTGCCTTACCACTTGGCGACGCCCCTATATCAAACTTCAAAATGACGTAATGGTGATTCTTGTAAACTGCGAACCAAGTAAGATTTACATGGTGCATTTTTCAATATGTCATCAATATTCATATTTTCAGTTACTTCAGTAAATACACAAGCACCTGTACCTGTAAGCTTTGCGGCACCGAACTGATCTAAGTACTGCATTGCTTCATCGACTTCGGGATATAAGCTTCGTGCCACAGGCTCAAAGTTATTTCCAAAATCAGATGGCGTTTCCTGATAGCCGCAAAATTTAGTGGGCTTTGAGTCTCTTGTCAACGTTTTTTGTGAAAAAAGCAGTTGAGTGCTGATAAAACAGTCAGGTTTCAGCACAATGTACTGTTTTTGAGCTAAATCTATGAATGTTAAGTGTTCACCGATGCCTTCAGCCCATGCATTTAGACCATGTACAAACACGGGAACATCTGCCCCAAGTTGTAAGCCGAGTTCTGCTAGTTGTTCAGTATTTAGACCACATTTCCACAGTTGATTGAGCACAATAAGGGTTGTTGCTGCATTGGATGAACCACCACCGAGCCCTGCACCCATCGGAATATTTTTTTCGATGTGGATTTTTTGTGCAGTCAGTGCTTTAGCAAACGGTTTGAGTATTTGAGCAGCACGATAAATTAAATTTTGCTCTAGATTGACGCTGTTTAAGCCCTCAATTTGAATAAAATTTTCATCAGCAGAATTTGCAAGTGGGTGAAATTCCATCCAATCAGATAAATCGATGAGCTGAAAAATCGTCTGCAATTCGTGATATCCATTAGGACGTCGGCCAGTAATGTGCAAAAACAAATTGAGTTTTGCAGGAGAAGGTACACGAATCACAGAAGTCATAGCTCAGCTTTTAGGCAAATTAACGATTTTGAATCACCATTGTAATACGGTTTTCCTGACCGGATTCAAGTGCTTGTTTTAAAATTAACTTGTTCGGTACCGTCGCAGTCTCGTTATAGCTTAGGTCAACCGTCCAACCATCTTCAATAATCTGTTGTGGGCGCTGTGCAGTATCGCGTTGAATTTTTGCTTGTGTGGTTGCAGGGCGCGCCTGTACCCAGTCGACGAGGTGGGTAATGGGAGCTTGCCAACCAGTAGCACGTTCCAGTAATTCTTCAGGTGTTTCTGCTTCAATTAAACCGGTTTTTGCACTGTTTAACTGAACTTGACCGGGTTTACCGCTGATTTGAGTTTTTCCAACACCTAATATGCCACTCAGTTCGATATCATATTCATTGCGGTCTTGAACCCAAGTAAAAAAAGCACTTCCTGACTGTTGTGGCGTGCGCACACCAATCTTACCTTGTAAGTTGAATTGATTTGCAGCGACTTCTTCAGGGCTGGGTTGATCGGGTGTTTTAACATATTGCTGACAACCGGTAAAAAATAAAGCGCAGCAGGTCAGGGCAGATACCCCAAATTTTGAAGATACTTGCATAAACTCTTTCTAACTCTTTTTCATGGGTTGGGGTAACAATAACGAATGTAGTTGCTCTAATTGCGGATCATTCGGATGTTTTTGTTGGAGTTGTTGTAACAACGCGTCAAATTTATTCATATCACCTTGCATGAAGACTGATCGTGCGTAGCGAATGCCAATTTTTAAACTATTACTCAGTTCATACGCTTTGGCCAAAATAGATGCAGATGTACTAAAATCATTTTGCAAATAACAAATATAACCGAACGTATCTAAAATTGAGGCTTGCTCAGGAGCATATTCCAAGGCATGTTCGACATATTTTCGGGCTTCATCTAAGCGTCTATTTTGTACCGCCAAAGTATAGGCATATGCATTTAAATAGGTCGGGCTATTGGGTTCAATTTCAAGTAATTGTTTTAGTAATTGGTCGAGTCTATCTTTATCTTGATGGGCGTCGAGCAGTAGAACTTCGGCATAAATGAGCTCTGGATCTTCAGGTAAGTTTTTTACCGCTTCATCAAGTAAACGAACTGCTGCTTTTTTATTGTTCATGCGTTTTAAAATATCTGCCTGAGCAAGATATAAAAAACTGGCATGTTGAGGATAATTAACCCGCTCTTGGGTTAAAAAGCGCAGTGCATCATGCAGCTTATTTTGCTGGCTAAAAATGCTGATCATATTGCGCCGTGAAACTGTATAAAGACTGCCATCAACAAGGCGATAATAGGCTTTTGCCGTTTCATAATGCTGTTTGCGTTCAGCATTTACTGCGAGATAGTAATACGCTTCATTTTGGTATTTGCTCGAATAACGTAACTCCACCAAATACTTTTCGGCTTTTTCATAAAGCTCTAAGTCAATACTGGTCAAACCTGCCATAAATAGCGGTTCTTCAGCAGATGTCCATTTCTTTAGTATATCTTCGAGTTTTTCTAGACCTAATTCTGACTGATTGATTTTAATTAAATATTTTGCTTCGGCTAAGCGAACTTCCATATTATTACGGTGTTTACGGCTGGATTTTTCGAACCATTTTAAGGTTTCTTCTTCATCACCTAACGACATAAGTAAATTGGCTTTCATTAGGATATAGCCAGTCACTTTCGGGCGTTTTTTCAGTGCTAAATTAATGGTGTCTAAGGCATCAGCAAAGGCACCATTTTGAGCTTGTAAACCTGCGACTAAGACCAAAATAGAAGGGTTGGTTTTTTCCTTGCTAGCGGTCAGTGCTTGAATCAGATAAGCGCGATCTTCCTCTGATTCAGGGGAAATACCCGCCAATATTTGTTCTAAATCTGCATTTGGGTCAATGGTTAAAATTTTATCAAGTGTTTCGGCGGCAAGCTCATATTCATGGGCTTTCAAAGCAATATGTGATAAATAAAATAATGCTGGTACATCTTCAGGTTCTTGCACAACCCAATGTGTGGCAATGTCTAAAGCTGCTTGTAGATCATTTTGCTCAATTGCAACGTTTAAAGCACGTTGTTTGACCATGGTGGATTTACTTTTGATTGCAAGCACGGTGTAGTTATGAAGCGCGGTTGGAATGTCGTTATAGGCTAAGGCAAATTCCGCAATCATACTTTGTTTAATTGCATCATATCCTGAATTTGCATGGTAAACTTCTCCCACGGCCCGAATTGGGGCAGTAGAAGCCATGCTACCGACAAGTAAGAATGTGGTAGAATACTGCTTTATTGTCTGGCCGTTCAGTCGGCTATTTGTTAGACGCAATTTTTCTTGATCCAAGTAATGCTTTTTATGACACCGATGTTGCACAATAGCATAAATTTAGCGAAATGATGATCTGATATGTCTTTCTTTGCATTGGGTGTCAACCATCAAACCGCTTCTGTAGAGCTGCGTGAACAGATTGCATTTAACCCTGAAAAGTTAACTGCACTGCTTGAACAGCAAAGCCATACGCCTGAACTCAATGACATGGTGGTGGTGTCTACATGTAATCGTACCGAAGTCTATGCGATGTCTGAAAATGCAGACATGGTATTGAATTGGCTCGCCCAATCAAATGGTATCGATGTAAAGCAATTGTCAAATCATGTGTATCGTTATGAAAATGCACAGGCGGTGACACACCTCATGCGTGTGGCTAGCGGCTTGGATTCGCTCATGCTTGGTGAGCCTCAAATCTTAGGTCAAGTTAAAACGGCTTTGTCATTAGCCAAAGATGCCGAAACTGTCTCCCCAAATTTAAACCGTATTTTTGAATATGCCTTTTATGCGGCAAAACGAGTGCGTTCTGAAACAGCAGTCGGAAGTCATGCGGTATCGATGGGCTATGCTGTTGCTCAGCTCGCTTTACAAGTCTTTAGTCAACCTGAAAAATTGACGGTCATGATTGTTGCTGCTGGTGAAATGAATAGCTTGGTTGCGAAGCATTTGGCCGAAATGGGTGTGGGTAGAATTATTATCTGTAACCGTACACGTGCCCGTGCTGAAGCTTTATCCCAAGAGATTGCTCATCGTGTAGAAGTTGAAATAATTGATTTTGCAGATTTGGCAGACAATTTACATCGCGCAGATGTAATTTCAAGTTGTACTGGAAGCTTGCATCAAGTGATTTATTTTGCGGATGTCAAAGCAGCATTGAAAAAACGCCGTTATAAACAAATGTTGTTGGTCGATTTGGCGGTACCCCGTGATATTGAAGCCAAAGTTGAAAGTTTAGATGGTGTTTATTTATATGGTGTAGATGATCTGCAAACAGTCATAGAAGAAAACTTGGCTCAGCGTCGTCAGGCGGCAGTTGAAGCCGAAGTGATGGTCAATCAGCTTGCGACAGATTTAATCACACAGCAAAAAGTGAATTTGGCTGGTTCGACGATTCATGCATACCGTGAACATGGGGAGTCATTACGTCAAGAAGAGCTGGCTTTGGCCTTGAATCGTCTACAAAAGGGTGAAGATGCTGCGAAGATTATGCAAGAAATGTCGCATCGTTTAACCCAAAAACTATTGCATCCGACCTCTATCGTGCTGCGCAATGCTGCGATGGCGGAAGACCCAGCATATTTTGAAATGATAGAGCAAGATTTAGTTAATGTGGCTGAAAATCGCCGTAAACCAAAAAAATAAATAAGCTGATTCATTGAATAGCATGTCGTTCACAGCTTGAACTTGAAGTTAAAACTTAATCTTCAAGGAGGGTGAGCGATCTTTTTTTATCAATATCATAAATACGTTGTTTTAAATTACGCATTTCAGCAAGGCTAGAAAACTTATTCGACTTGATCTTGAGTTGTAAGAATTGATATTGCAATTTTGTCGATAAATCTGCTGCAAGTTTATCTGCCTGTTCAGGTGATGACGTATAGTCACTGATATTGGCATGCTCTAAAATATGTTGTAATTCATGATGATGAGCTGCACATGCACCGAGTACATAATAGGTCGATAACTCTGGGTCATCAGGCAATTCATCAAAAATCACATTGAAAATATTTAAAACGTGATAAAGCAAGAGATCTTGTGAAACTAAGGCGCGTAAAGGCTCAAAATGAATGTAGAGATAAGGATGATTGATTAAAATCGCAATCACATATTCTTCGGCATCAATTTTTGTACTAAAGCTCAATGATGCATCATTATTGACTTGAGGCTGCCACTTTCGGCTAAACCCTAATTTTTCACGGAAATATTGCTGTAGCAAATAACGATATGAACCACCTTTCGGCAACAGTTCAGTCAGTTGTCTCAGTTCGCCCATCACCTGACTTTTACCTTCAGGCGAAGCAACATTATGATTTTGCGTTAAATGTGCAAAAACAAACTCAGAAAGTAGCGGTGAGGTGTCCAGTAAACGTCGAAAATTTTCAATACCTTCACGGCGGATCAGTGAATCTGGGTCGTGGTCATTTGGCAAAACAAAGAATTTAAGTTCACGTCCATCATTCAGTAATGGCAGTGCAATTTCGAGCGTACGACGAGCTGCTTTTTGACCTGCGGCATCACCATCAAATGCAATGGTAATACGGCTATTTTGCTTAAATAAAATGTTTAAATGTTCTGTATTACTGGCTGTCCCAAGAGTTGCTACAGCGCCATGAATGCCATATTGCTGAAGGGCAATGACATCCATATAACCTTCGACCATTAACCAGTCTTGGGCTTTTTGTTTACGGCCTTCATATAAACCATAAAGTAACTGGTTTTTATGGAAAACTTCAGAGTCTGGAGAGTTGATATACTTCGGTTTGATTTCATCATTTAGGGCACGACCACCAAAACCGACCACACGACCTTTCGCATCTCGAATCGGGAAAATCACCCGCTCGCGCAGTAGGTCAAAGTCACGACCACTGTCACTGGTTCGAATCAAACCGAGAAGTTTGAGTCCTTCGATATCTTGTGGAAAGGCTTTTTCTAAATGTTGCCAATCTTCAGGGGCATAGCCTAAGCGCCAATAGGCGATGGTGTCTGCACTGAGACCCCGTTGTTTAAAATAAGCTTGCCCAATTGGACTGAGCGGAAGTTGTTGTTCATAAAACTGTGCGACATTTTCCAGCAAGTCATATAAGTTTCCATCTTGCGGCACATCTTCAAAAGCATTGGCAACTTGGTCAAAGTGAGCAAACGGATCGCTCCCATAAAAGGCTTCTTCGCTATTTTGAAACTCAGCAAATGGGTCGTGTTCGAAATTTACTGCAGCAGGAGCAGTCTGTGTTTCGCCTGTTTGGGGCGTCAGAGCTTTTGTTTCGATTGCAGGTTTTTGTACAGCTTTGGGTTTAGATTCGCGTTTATATTTGAGTTTATTGGAATCGTTATTGTCTTTCGGTAGTTCAATACCTGTTTGGCTTGATAAATCCTTCATTACTTCAATAAAGTTACGGCTACCAATATCCATTAAAAAACGGATGGCATTACCATTGGCCTGACAACCAAAGCAGTGAAAATATTGTTTATCGCGATAGACATGGAAAGATGGCGATTTTTCCTGATGGAATGGGCAGCATCCTGAGTAGGTGCGTCCAGTCTTTTTCAATTTCACAAATTGACCAATCACATCGACAATATCGGTGCGATCTAAAATTTGATCAATTGTATGTTGAGGAATGGCCATGCTGTTTTATCTGTCTATCTATTGAATTTGGGCAGTTCGTGAAATATGTTGAAATCAGCAATGCTGTAAGTTCAGTGGGGATGCAGTACAGCATCGTCCATCGAACTATTGTATACCTTTTAATCTAACCGAATCTGTAGATCCTGAAAAGATAAAAGGGCAAGTATTCTAACTTGCCCTTTGTGAAAAATCGACCTTCGTTGCGACTATATTATTCAGCTGCTTCGGTCGATTGTGTTTTTTCATCTTTTGGACGATCGAGTAAGCCAAAGCTTAAACGATTAGTTAAACTACGTTTTTCTTCATCATTTTCAACTACATCTGTAGAGGTTTGCTCAGACATCGTCTGTGCTTCTTTACCGAAAATACCTAAGGTTGCACGGTTAAGGAAGCTGCCTTCACTACGTGCAGCACGCATATTGACTGTACCGTCTGACTTCACAAGTTTTGGATAGTTCAGTTTAAGTACTTCAATGTATTGCTGAGACGTGGTTTTATCACCAAGTTTGTCATAACCATAGGCTACAGTCGCTAGAGCTTCTGGAACTTGTGGCGCTTGCGGATAATGTTCGATCACCCAAAGTGAACGTTCAACAGCAGCTAACCATGCTTTACGCTTCACATTAAAACGTGCCGCATTCATTTCGCTTTCAGCCAATTCTTGACTGATGAACTTCATACGTTGTGCGGCATCGACTGCATATTCGCTCGATGGGTAGCGACGGATAAAGTCGACAAAGTTTTGATAAGCCACTTTGAGATAGCTCACATCACGATGCGATTGCTTTAAAGAAGTATAGCGAAGCAAACCATTGTAGTTTTGCTCCATGTTTGAAACACCACGCACGTAGTACGCATAATCAACTTGCGGATGCTGTGGGTTCATACGAATAAAACGGTCTGCAAGTGCAATCGCACCTTCATAGTCTTTTTGCTGAAACTTTACATACAATAGTTCAAGTTGTGCTTGCTGCGCATAGTTACCTGTAGGGTAATAGGTCTCTAGAGCTTCAAGGTGTTTTGCTGCATCTGTATATTGGTTACGTTCAAGCGCTTTTTGTGCTTTTTCGATATAAATCTGTTCGCTTGATTGTGGACCTGTGTCGACCACTTCTTTCTTTGGATTACTGCTACAGCCTACCATTGCCGATGCAATGCCTATTGTTAGAGCAAGCATTGTCATTTTATATTTTGGTAGCGACATAAAAATTCCTCTGTTAATACGGGCAATGAGCTACAATTGAACTATTAAACCACTTTTGTCTGAATGAGCAAATGAGTCAAGCACAATCTTCCAATTCTAATTTCCCTGAAACTGATTTCAATTTACTTGAAGATTCTGAGGATGCAGATAACCATACTTCAGACTCAACTGCAACACGTTTATCGTTGCAATTTCAATTGGATGAAAGCTATTTAGGACAACGTATTGATCAGGTTTCAGCACTGGTTTGGACTGATTTTTCTCGTGAAAAGCTAAAACAGTGGCTCAAAGAGGGCCATTTGTTGGTCAATGGTAACACTGTGAAACCAAAGTACAAATGCGAAGGCACAGAGTTACTGACTTTAGACGTCGAGTTAGAGGCACAAACCCGTAGCTTACCTGAAGATATTCCACTCAATATTGTCTATGAAGATGACGATATTATGGTGATTAATAAACCTGTCGGTATGGTTGTTCATCCGGGCGCTGGAAACAGTACAGGCACATTGGTAAATGCAATTTTGCATCATTACCCAAAATCTTCAGAGTTGACCCGTGCAGGTTTGGTGCATCGTATCGATAAAGACACTTCAGGTCTGTTGGTTGTTGCGAAAAACCTCGAATCCCAATTTTCTTTAAGTAAGCAATTGGCGAAGAAATCGGTTTACCGTATTTACGATTTGATCGTATATGGCAACATTATTGCAGGCGGTACAGTGGATGAGCCAATTAAACGTCATCCTGTCGATCGCATTAAAATGGCTGTCTTGCCGGGCGGTAAAGATGCGGTAACTCACTATAATGTGAAAGAACGTTTCCAAAACTTTACCCGCGTTCAAGCACGTCTAGAAACGGGTCGTACCCATCAAATTCGTGTGCATTTCACGTATATCGGTCATGGTCTCGTAGGCGATCAAGTGTACGTACCACGTGTACGTATGCCTGCAGGCGCGTCGATGTTATTAGATGACACTTTACGTGGCTTTAAACGTCAAGCGTTACATGCGGTTAAATTGGGTCTTGTTCATCCACGTACAGGTGAAGACATGATGTTTGAAGCACCATGGCCTGAAGACTTTAATCAATTGGTTGAAGTTTTACGTAGCGAAAACAAAGCTTATTAAGTTTTAAACTGATTTACACGCTATAGATAGAAAAGGACGGCAACATGCAATTTGTTCAGGGACTTCCACAGGGTGTTTTTGTGGGACAAACTCGAGTTCATCATGATCAGACGCAACCCGCTGAACAACCTGAACTAGCAGGATTTAATCTGGCATTGCATGTAGGTGATGATGCAGCACGTGTGCAAAAGCACCGAATGCAGTTGTTGAACGACTTTGCTGAATATGGCGTGAATAAAATCAGTTGGATGAACCAAACGCACAGTACGCTATGCCATCGCATTGATGAACAGATCAACTTTGTTGCACCCGAAGGCGATGGTATGGTCACGCAGTCAAAACACCATGCCCTGATGATGATGACCGCAGACTGCTTACCCGTGGTTTTGGGTAATGCTGACGGGACAGAAGTTGCCAATCTGCATGCAGGTTGGAAGGGCCTGGCTAATGGTATTGTGGAAAACACCATTGCAGCCATGCACACTCAGCCAACATGGGCTTGGTTGGGGGCAGCTATTTGCCAAGAGAGTTTTGAAATTGGTGCAGAAGTCAAAGCTGCCTTTTGTTCCAAATACCCAGAACTTGAAAGTGCATTTAAAGCTGGTGTAAGGGAAGGCAAATATTATGCTGATCTTTATGCGATAGCACGTTATATTCTTGCATTACATGGGGTTAAAGCTGTAACAGGTGGCGACCAATGTACCTTTTTGCAAGCTGAAGAATATTTTTCTTATCGCCGTGAAGCGAAAACAGGACGTATGGCAACATTCGTCTTTATGCTTTGAAAATGCTAAACTTGACTGAATCTATCGACTTTTAAATGTTATGTCTTTGACTGCTAAATCTCTTGCTGTTGTTTACCACAGCCCCTATGGGCACACTGCCAAAGTGGCGAATTTCATTGTACAAGGTGCAGAAAAAGCCGGTGTAAAAGTCCATCTCATGAATGTAGAGCATGTGGATTGGGATGAATTGGACAGTGCAGATGCCATCGTTTTTGGATGCCCAACCTATATGGGCAGTATGAGTGCGGCAATGAAATTATTCATGGAGCAATCATCTAAACGCTGGTTAGCACGGACATGGCAAGGTAAGTTAGCCGCTGGTTTTACCAATGGTGGCGGCTTAAGTGGAGACAAATTGGCAGTATTGCAGCAAATCAATTTATTCGCCATGCAGCACGGCATGTTGTGGAGCGGTCTTCCATTGATGCCAACTGGACGAAGCACAACAGATTTAAATCGGATGTCGAGCTTTTTAGGTTTAATGACACAATCGGATAATGCGCCTGTTGAAGTCACTCCACCTACGGGCGATTTAGAAACCGCCATTTGGTTTGGTGAATATCTGGGGTTGTTGTTAAATAAAGTTAATTAATTTGTAAATAAATTATTTGAACTATCATTTATAAATCTTTGAAAACCCTAGTGATGGAAATATTACTGGGTTTTTTTATTGGCCTAAAATCTATGAAAATTGGCATTTCGTATAACTAAGATGTGATGTGCGTCACATATTTCCATTCATTTGCGCCAAAGCTATTGATTTAATCTTCTCATAAATTTCACTCTGGATGAGTGGTAAATATTAAAAAGGATTAAACAATAGTAATGGCATTGACCTTATGTGTTTCTGACGTTGTTTTTGCAGCAGAAGGCTTGGTGGGATTAGCCGATGAAGAATTGTCTGCCATCAATGGTGCGGCATTGATGAATATGTCCTATACCGACCCTATTTTAGTCAACCAACAAATGGTCGATGAAAATATTGGTTTCTACAAACTCAGTTTAGATGCCGTCATGGATTTGAACGTCAATGTCAAAAGTTTGCAACTCGGCTGTGGTGGGGTAAATGGGTCAAATGGCTGTGATATTGATATTCGTCATCTAGCGCTGAGTGGTAATGTAACGTTGACCGATGCCAATGGTAATCCCGTCTTTAATGGTGATCGAGCGTCAACAAGTGCCAAACTAAAAAATCCATTTATTGAATTTGCCATTAAAAACCCTAAACAAGCCGCTTTACGCGAAGTTAAAGGCTTTCTTGTCAGTGCTGAATCTATTACGGGTTTATTGACCACTGGTATTCAAAACACGGGTGCGCCGACAGACGGGATTAAGTCACTGAGCGGTTATATGAAAATTGCACCGACCACAGGGACAGCAAAGACCCAAGCCGCGATCTTTGGGGATAGCAGCAGTGAGACTTTATCGGGGAACTTGGTGATTAACACGATTTGGAACAATGATCGTAGCTTTGTCAGCCAACCTGAAAATAGTCAAGGATTAAAAATTCCTTCAATGAATGTGCCGTTTACCGTTCCTGAAATTACGATTAATGGAAAACGACAAACTCAAGCCATTGCCAAAAATATCAGTGCGACTGTGCCATCGATTCAGCTCAATCGAGATAGCGGTAGCATGCAGGTCAAACTTGACCGCAATTTGTTATGGGTTGAAGGGGCGCAGTTCTTTATGGATTCAGGTTCGTCAATTGATGGTTTGAAAATGAACATTACCTTTGAGCAAGCCTTAAATATGATTCATAACATTCCATTAAATGGCACAGCCGGTTATTTATCGCTTCAATCTCAAGATATCAGTTGGCCAGATGCCAATGCAGATGATATTGCACGTACAGGTTGGTGGATGTCATTTAAAGACCCGATCAATATTGGTAAATTAAATCCAACATCTGAAGTAGATATTTCAGGCGTCTTGCCACAAGTTGCACAAAAAGTATCGCAAATTTTAACCAATGAACCGATTTATATTCCGTTAGGTTCTGCTGTTGGTGCTGCATTTGGTTTACCGATTTATAAAAATGTCGGTTCAATTAACCTCAGCAATGCTGGTGCGGCCAATTTAACTTTAAAAAATCAAGTCTTGGGGAACCAGAAAGTTCGGACCAACTGTTTTGGTGGGTTGAAATTCTGCTAAATGTGCAATGTATCAATAAAAAACCTCCAAAATGGAGGTTTTTTATTGAACTTATTTATGAAAAATACGGGCTTTATCACGCTGCCAATCACGGTCTTTTTCCGTTGCACGCTTGTCGTGAAGCTGCTTACCTTTTACTAGGGCGATTTCAAGTTTGGCATGAGGACCTTTCCAGTAACATGCCAAAGGCACACATGAATAACCTTTTTGGTTAATCGCACCTTGTAGTTTTTCAATTTCACGGCGGTTCAGCAATAATTTACGAGTACGTGTTGCTTCAGGCACCACATGTGTCGAAGCACTCAGTAAAGGTTGCACTTGAGCGCCGAATAAAAATGCTTCACCATTTTTAAACGTAATATAGCTCTCTACGATGGTCATACGACCTGCACGCATTGATTTGACTTCCCAGCCTTGTAATGAAAGGCCCGCTTCAAATTTTTCTTCAATGAAATAATCGTGACGCGCACGCTTATTTAGGGCAATCGTACTGCTACTATTTTTTTTAACTACTGCTTTCGTCATAATCAAAAACTTCCAAACTTAGCACTATTGTACCCGAACTTTGAATAAGATGAAGGTTTTAAATTTACAAGCTGACTTCACCTATAAATCAAGATTTTGTTAAAATACCCATCTACAAAATAACAGAGTACAACTGGATGTCTAAAACTCGTGTAATTTATCCGGGCACATTCGATCCAATTACTAATGGTCATATCGATTTAGTGACACGTGCATCACGCATGTTTGACGAAGTTGTCGTGGCAATTGCAATTGGACATCACAAAAACCCTGTGTTTAGTCTGGAAGAACGTGTTGCACTAGCGCAAGAGTCTTTAAGTCATTTGTCAAATGTTGAGTTTGTAGGTTTTGATGGGCTGTTGGTCAACTTCTTTAACGAGCAAAAAGCAACAGCCGTGTTACGTGGTTTACGTGCAGTTTCAGATTTTGAATATGAATTTCAATTGGCAAATATGAATCGCCGTTTGGACAGTAAATTTGAAGCCGTGTTCTTAACCCCATCAGAGCAATATTCGTTTATTTCATCTACGCTCGTGCGTGAAATTGCACGTTTAAATGGTGATGTCACTCAGTTTGTACCACAAGCTGTTGTGGAAGCCTTTAAGCGTAAACAACAGCAAGGTTGGTAGAGTGTCTTTATATATCACTGATGAATGCATCAACTGCGATGTCTGTGAACCTGTATGCCCCAATGAGGCGATTTTCATGGGGGAACTCATTTATGAGATTAACCCTGATTTGTGTACGGAATGCGTTGGGCATCACGATAAACCGCAGTGTCAGTTGTTCTGTCCGGTGGACTGTATTCCATTGGATCCGGCACATCCTGAAACTCAGGAACAGCTTCAACAAAAGTACGAAAAACTAACTGCTCAAAAAACATCAAGCAATTAGTTGTCAGATTTGTTAGAATGCGCCCCGAAGTGAACCAGACGATCGCTGCTGTGTATAGGTCTCCGTGACTAAAGCAGGGGAGGAAAGTCCGGGCTTCATAGGGCAAGGTGCCAGGTAACGCCTGGGCGGTGTGAGCCGACGGAAAGTGCAGCAGAGAGCAGACCGCCTTCATTATGGTTTCGAGCAATCGAAATCGGAGGTAAGGGTGAAAGGGTGCGGTAAGAGCGCACCGCATGACTGGTAACAGTTCATGGCATGGTAAACCCCACCGGAAGCAAGACCAAATAGGGATCCTTTAGGCATGGCCCATGCTGGATCCGGGTAGGTCGCTTGAGCGTATGAGTGATTGTACGCCTAGAGGAATGATCGTCCTCGACAGAACCCGGCTTATCGGTTCACTTCAACAAATTTTGATCAAATACGCGCATTATGGGCTTGACGATATTTAAATATCCCTCCATAATGCGCGCACAGTTTAAGGCTATGTAGCTCAGTTGGTTAGAGCACCGCACTCATAATGCGGGGGTCACAAGTTCAAGTCTCGTCATAGCCACCATATTCAAAAAAAAGACCACTCCGATTGAGTGGTCTTTTTTTATTTCTAAATCTTCCAAATTTAAAAAATTAACGGTAAACAAAACGACGCATGCCTGCACGTAAGGCAAATGCGCCATGCATATATACGCCACCTAGCCAATACGGCACATTATAAATATCTTCATGGCGATATTTGACTAATGCAAACTCTGCCAATAGTCCTTCAAAGAACATGCCACCAATGGCAAGCATGATGGCCAATATCAGTAGCCATGTACGCTCATAGCTAAATAGCCAGCGAATAAAAAAGCTAATGTAAAAAATCCAACAAAGTGCTTCTGGATGAAAATTGCCAAATCCGCTGAGTATATAGACTATGGCAAATAGTATTAGGCTTTCGACGAGGGGCGCAGTGCCGTCATGATGGCAACTGAGCTGAGTCATCACATAGTGTTTAAGTCGTTGTGTAAGTTGAATATAGCTAAATGCCATGAAAGCAAAGGCAATAAAAAAGCCTGGGAATACCCACCAAGCTTGATGGAAAAATAATGGGTTGGGATAACTAAGTGTCTGGGTATAGACATGAATCGCATCGCAAAAAGTTGCGACGACTGCTGCCAGCAGGGCAAGTATAAATATGCCTGAGAATTGAGTGGTTCTCGTCATCATTCATCCTGAAAAGTAGTAATCTTTTTATTTTGTTGATTCTTTATAGACTGATTTAGTTGAAAAGGCTATGACTAAAGGTGGTTGCAATAAGGATATTATTTCTCTGACTATCTGAGTGCACTATTAAAAACTTTGTAGCTCAGTTGATTGGCTGCATTACTCATGATTTGGTAAAGGTTTAGGTCTCGTTACAACCATCATATTCTGAAGAAAGTTACTCTGATTGAGTGGGTTTTTTATAACTAAAGTAAATATTCTTTTAGATAAAAAAGCACCTAAATTTTAGGTGCTTTAGTTAGAATTATTAACTACGTAGTCCCAAATATTCCCAATAAGAAATGTGTATTGACCAAATGAAATTATTATTTCTATTTATCTGGGTATTGAATAGATCGGGATCATCATTATATGAGGTGAAGTTATTTTCATCTTTTCGAGAAATTAAACCTATTTTATAAGCAAAATTCCCTAGATCATGCGCATCTTTATAATCTAAACCATCAATTTTACCTATTTGTTCAATTGAACGTCCTCTTATGAAATAACTTTCAATAGCAAAAATCAGTTCGTTATAATTATATTCTTTTTTATGGCCTCTGAAGCTGTCAATGAATTTATCTAACTCTTTAAATTGATGCTTATGTTCTTTAATTAGGTCAGATTTTCTCTTTTCACCGAACTTATGTAAAATTTGATTAATGTGCTCTAAGCTTACTTTTTGCTTGCGTGGATTTTCGGCAGCTTTCTCTAATGCCATTCGACATACTTGATTTAGCCATCTTGGTCTCTTATTAGAAAAAGATTGGATAGCAAAAAATATAGATTGTTCTTTATTTTGCCAAGTAATAGGAGATTCAAAGACAACTTTAATTAAATCATGATATTGATTTTCATGATTATATTTTGCCTCTTTTGATGTTGGGTATTTCCTATTTATATAAGCCAATATCTGTTTTGATAAAATGTCCCTAATTTGTCTAGATGACCAACTTATTTCTGTAATGTACTGTTCCCATTTATCTAAATCTTCTAATGTTCTGAGATTTGACCAAACATCTGATCTAATAGTTGATCTTATGAAAAGGCCATTCATTTCATTAGAAAGAGATCTGATAGCGCTAAAGAATGCACCAACACGTGCCTGATTAAGATCGTCATCTAAGTATTTTGCATCAATGTCATCTATAAGTAACCAAATTTCAATGTCCTGATTTTCTTCTTGAAATCTATTGAGTAATGCAACTGGATCAGCTTTAGTGGTAATTTTTTTTTCGGGTAATAATGGAATTTTTAGCGTAAGTCTATCAATCAAAGCGCTTAGTAAATTTCTACCCTTGAGACCATTTAATTCTGATGCTTCAACTAAAGATATTTCTGTATCATTCAAAGCAATATTAATTTTAGAACCAATTTCAATATTTATTCTTTGACAAATTACCTGTTTCCAATAATTTTCGAGATAAGCTTGGTCGGTACTATGAAAATTTCCAAGACCTAATAGATTATTTCCAGTTTCTCGAATTACAAATTTTTTACCATTATCTAAAAGCTTTTGGTGAAAGACTGATAATAAAGCAGATTTCCCCATCCCTTTTTTAGCACTGACTACACTAATTTTTTTGTCAAAATTGAAAAATTTTGAAAATTTAGGGTTTTCTACAAAATAGCTTTCAAGAACATTAATATCTTCATCTTCGCCAGCTTCGTTTCCAAAAACTTCATCGTTTAAATTAATTCTAAGCATTTAATAATATTAAAGTTATAAATTTATTTAATTTAAAGGATATCAAAAAGTATTTCAATACTATCTGTTTGAAACTGCTCCCGCATCTTTAAAAACTGCTTTTCATCTAAGTCATAAAGTTTTAGAGAAAGCAGTTTTTGTATATCTTCTTCAGGGAAGCGGTATTTAATAAGTTTAGCAGGGACTCCGCCTACTACTGCATAAGGCGGCACATCCTTGGTTACTACTGCACCTGTAGCCACCACAGCACCTTCACCAAGTGTAACGCCTTGCATAATCATGGCACGCGAGCCGATCCAGCAGCCATCACCAATGATGGTGTCGCCCGCAGGGACAAAACTCCGTGTATCAAACGGAAATGCTGAAATCCAGTCTGTTCGGTGGAGTTGGTTACCGCCCATCATAATCACGCATTCTGCGCCAAAGCAGACAAAATTACCGATATGTAGCTGGTCTATCGGCTTCTCAGCTGTTGCAGGTTTATCATGCAAATAACGCACCACACAGCGCTCAAAACCTTGATCCCAATATGCAGAATAATATGAATAATTACCTTTGATATGAATATTAGGGTTCTTCACTGTTTTAGAGATGAACTCAAACTCACACCAATGTTTGACAGGTGAATTAATCAATTTTTCAGACATAAACAGTACAACTTAAAAAGGGTAAACCATTATAACCAATTGAACTGATGTCATGCGTCGTTCATCCCTATTAAAAATCAATCGCTAGACCGAAGTGTTTGTAGGGAGGTTTGGGATCCGAGCAATGACTTTAATTTCAAAATCAAAACCTGCAAGCCAATTAACACCTATTGCTGTCCAGTTTGGATAAGGCTTTTGTGTAAACACCTCATTTTTAACTTTCATGATGACTTCAAATTGCTGTTCAGGGTTTGTATGGAAGGTGGTGACATCGACAATTTCATCGAAAGTACAGCCTGCCGCAGCGAGAGTATGGCTAAGATTCTGGAATGCTAGTTTTACCTGTTTCTCAAAATCAGGTTCAGGACTGCCATCTTCACGGCTACCGACCTGGCCTGATACAAAGAGTAAATTTTCCGATTTAATAGCAGCAGAGTAACCATGCTGTTCATACAAGGCATGGCGATCTTGGGGAAATATTGCAATTCTAGTCATGTTTATTCTCATTCAATATCTGGTTTTAAAAGTGGGGGAAAGCAGCTTTATTTTTGACATACGTATCGTATGTCAACATAATTGACATACGCCTGGTATGTCAATTAAAATTTTTGTGATGATGAGGTAATCAAAGCAATGTCTGTTCGTGAAAAAAAAATGGCGGCAACCCGCAAGAAACTGATTGAAGTGGCACGCCGTACGTTTGCTGAGTATGGCTATGCAGACACCTCAATGGATAAACTCACGGCAGAAGCAGGGCTGACCCGTGGTGCGCTGTACCATCATTTTGGCGATAAAAAGGGCTTATTTGCTGCTGTGGTTAATCAAATTGATTCAGAAATGGCTTTATCTGCCCAGAAGTATCTGGAGCAACCCGAAGATCTTTGGGAGGGGTTGATGCTTGAGGGGAAAACCTATATTGAAAATGCCTTGAATCCTGAGTTTCAGCGAATTGTATTACGCGACGGACCTGCGGTATTGGGTGATCCTGCGCATTGGCCGAGTCAAAACAAATGCTTGAGGTCTACACGTGAATGCGTAGAACAGTTATTGGCAGCAGACCGAATTAAAGCAGTGAATTCTGAAGCGGCAGCCATATTTTTAAATGGAGCAGCCATGAATGCGGCGCTTTGGGTGGCTTCTAGCAAGAATCCTGAGCAGGTGTTGTCAGAAGCATTACATGCCTTTCAACTTTTTGCATCAGGATTATTAAAAGAAGGATAGAGCAGGGGTATAATAATTATTTGTCTGATTATAAAAAACCCCTCAAAAGAGGGGCTTAAAATTGCTATCTTAATGAATTAAAGATATTCAACTTTAGAAACTTCGTACTCAACTTCACCTTGTGGTGTGTTGATTTTTACATCGTCGCCTTCATTTTTACCCAAAAGACCACGAGCAATTGGAGAGTTCACAGAGATTTTGTTGATTTTAAAATCTGCTTCGTCATCACCAACGATTTTATAAGTCTTTTGTTCTTCAGTATCTAAGTTCTCAATGGTCACAGTCACACCGAAAACCACACGGCCATTTTGCTCAAGTGATTTAACATCAATCACTTGGCAAGCACCCAATTTACCTTCGATATCTTGGATACGGCCTTCACAGAAACCTTGTTGCTCGCGAGCAGCGTGGTATTCAGCGTTTTCTTTCAAATCCCCATGTTCACGCGCTTCAGCAATTGCTGCAGTAATACGTGGACGATCAACACTTTTAAGTTGCTGTAATTCTTTCTCTAGGGCAATTTTGCCTTCGGGAGTCATAGGATAACGTTGCATTGTTGTCCCTCATGTTTGTAAAAAGAAAAAATCAGTAAAATTTTTACTGACCTAGAAATGAAAAAAAGCCCGCCACCGAGAGGTGGCGGGACTTCTCGGTAACTTAATTAACCTTTAGTAAGGTCTTGTAAGCGGTATACATCCATTGGCAATTTGATTGCTAAAGCTTGGCATACTGCATCAGCACCGTTAAGGGTAGTTGTGTAATACACTTTACCTTGTAATGCAGAGCGGCGGATCGAGAATGAATCTTCTTGAGCCTGTTTGCCTTCAGTTGTATTGATAATGAGGTGAACTTCGCCATTTTTCAAGCGGTCTACGATATTAGGACGGCCTTCAGTCACTTTGTTCACACGTTCACATTCAATACCAGCATCTTTAATCACATCATAAGTACCGCCAGTAGCGATCACTTTGAAGCCAAGATCTGTCAACTGTTTCGCAATACCAACAGCACGAGGCTTGTCAGAGTGACGAACAGATAAGAATGCATGTTTTACTTCGCCTTCCGTTGGTAGGCCTGGTAAACGGTCATTAGAGCCTAACACAGCTTTATAGAACGCTTCACCAAATGTTTTACCTACACCCATCACTTCGCCTGTAGATTTCATCTCAGGGCCAAGAATTGGGTCAACACCAGGGAATTTGTTGAATGGGAACACCGCTTCTTTTACAGAGAAGTGTTCAGGAATAATCTCTGTAGTGAATCCTTGAGATTCTAGAGATTGACCTGCCATACAACGTGCAGCAACTTTTGCTAAAGATTCGCCGATACACTTAGATACGAATGGAACAGTACGTGATGCACGTGGGTTCACTTCTAAGATGTATACGTCAGTACCTTTAACCGCAAACTGTACGTTCATCAAACCGATTACGCCAAGCTCTTTTGCCATAGCGATGGTTTGACGGCGCATTTCGTCCTGAACTTCTTTAGATAAAGAGTAAGGAGGAATAGAACATGCTGAGTCACCTGAGTGAATACCCGCTTGTTCGATGTGCTGCATGATACCGCCGATCACAACGTCTTTACCGTCAGATACGCAGTCCACGTCAACTTCAATCGCATCGTCTAGGAAGTGGTCAAGAAGTACTGGCGCTTCGTTAGATGCTTGAACCGCATCACGTAAGTAGCGTTTCAATTCGTCGTCGTTGTACACGATTTCCATCGCACGGCCACCAAGGACATACGAAGGACGTACTACAAGTGGGTAGCCAACTTTTGCTGCTTCAGCCATACCTTCTTCAGCAGATTTTACAATGCTGTTGTTTGGTTGACGAAGTTGCAGACGTTGAATCATTTGTTGGAAACGTTCACGGTCTTCTGCACGGTCAATTGCGTCTGGTGATGTACCGATGATTGGTGCACCAGCTTCTTCTAAAGCGCGAGCCAATTTAAGCGGAGTTTGACCGCCGTACTGAACGATAATGCCTTTAGGTTTCTCGATACGCACGATTTCAAGTACATCTTCCAAAGTGATTGGTTCGAAGTACAAACGATCTGATGTGTCGTAATCCGTAGAAACCGTTTCAGGGTTACAGTTCACCATGATGGTTTCATAGCCGTCTTCACGCATTGCAAGGGCAGCGTGTACACAGCAGTAATCGAATTCGATACCTTGACCAATACGGTTAGGACCGCCACCGATGACCATGATTTTGTCACGGTTCGATGGGTTCGCTTCACATTCTTCATCGTAAGTTGAGTACATGTAAGCTGTGTCAGATTCGAATTCTGCAGCACATGTATCTACACGTTTGTAAACTGGAGTTACGCCCAAGTTCCAACGGTGTTTACGGAATTGTTTTTGTGAAATGCCCATCAAGTCCGCAATGCGAAGGTCAGATAAACCTTTGCGTTTGAACGAACGGATGTTGTCCGCATTCAAATCACCAAAACCTAAAGTTTTGATTTGGTTTTCAGTTTTGATGATGTCTTCGATTTGAATCAAGAACCAACGGTCAATTTTGGTTGCTTCAAATACTTCATCAAGGGTGAAACCGTGACGGAATGCATCGCCTACATACCAAATACGCTCTGGACCTGGAACTTTCAATTCAACAAGAATTTTCTCACGTGCGCCTTCAGTGCCCACAGCGATTTTTTCGTCAAAACCGCATGCGCCTACTTCAAGACCACGAAGCGCTTTAGACACAGATTCTTGGAAGTTACGGCCAATTGCCATGACTTCACCTACAGATTTCATCTGAGTCGTCAAAGTTGCGTCAGCTTGCGGGAATTTCTCGAAGTTGAAACGAGGAATTTTCGTTACAACATAGTCAATTGCAGGTTCGAAAGATGCAGGTGTTGTACCGCCAGTGATGTCGTTTTTCAACTCATCAAGGGTATAACCTACAGCTAATTTCGCCGCGATTTTTGCAATTGGGAAACCAGTTGCTTTAGACGCAAGTGCAGATGAGCGAGAAACACGTGGGTTCATCTCGATCACAACCATACGGCCATCTTTCGGGTTGATACCGAACTGAACGTTAGAACCGCCAGTTTCAACACCAATTTCACGAAGTACAGCTAAAGATGCATTACGAAGAAGTTGGAATTCTTTGTCTGTCAATGTTTGCGCAGGAGCAACAGTGATTGAGTCACCAGTATGTACGCCCATTGGGTCAAAGTTTTCAATGGTACATACAATGATACAGTTGTCGTTTTTGTCACGAACAACTTCCATTTCGTACTCTTTCCAACCAATCAATGATTCATCAATTAAAAGTTGGTGAGTAGGAGAAAGGTCGAAACCGCGTTCACAGATCTCGATAAATTCTTCTTTGTTGTATGCGATACCACCGCCTGAACCACCCATCGTAAATGATGGACGGATAATCACAGGGAAACCGAAGCGTGCTTGAATTTCAAGTGCGTGTTCCATGCTTTCTGCAACGTCAGCGCGAGGGCATTCCAAACCGATTTTGCGCATTGCGATATCGAAAAGTTTACGGTCTTCCGCTTTTTCGATAGCTTCTTTCGTCGCGCCAATCAATTCAACATTGTATTTTTCTAAAATACCGTTGGCATCGAGTGCAAGGGCACAGTTCAATGCTGTTTGACCACCCATTGTAGGAAGAACTGCGTCTGGGCGTTCTTTCTCAATGATTGCAGCTACAGTTTGCCAAGTGATCGGCTCGATGTAAGTTGCGTCTGCCATCGCAGGGTCAGTCATAATGGTCGCTGGGTTAGAGTTCACCAAAATAACACGGTAGCCTTCTTCACGAAGGGCTTTACATGCTTGCGCACCTGAGTAGTCAAACTCACATGCCTGACCGATCACAATCGGACCAGCACCGATAATTAAGATGCTTTTAATGTCTGTACGTTTAGCCATGATGCTTCCTTAATTACTTCTTAGATGCTTCGATAAGTTCGATGAAATGATCGAACAGTGGTGCGCAGTCATGTGGACCAGGGCTTGCTTCTGGGTGACCTTGGAAACTGAACGCAGGTTTGTCTGTACGATGAATCCCTTGTAGGGTTTGGTCGAACAGTGATTTGTGCGTAGCTTTCAAGTTTGCAGGTAATGTTTCTGCATCTACTGCGAAGCCATGGTTTTGCGAAGTAATCATCACAATACCAGTTTCCATGTTTTGAACAGGGTGGTTGGCACCGTGGTGGCCGTGAGGCATTTTCACAGTTTTTGCACCTGATGCAAGTGCAAGAATTTGGTGACCCAAGCAAATACCAAATACTGGTACATTGCGAGCATCTTCTACAATTGTTTTTACAGCTTCAATTGCGTAGTCACATGCAGCTGGATCGCCGGGGCCGTTCGATAAGAACACGCCATCTGGATTCAATGCAAGTACGTCAGCAGCAGGAGTTTGCGCAGGCACGACAGTCAATTTACAACCGCGGTCTGCGAGCATACGTAAGATGTTGGTTTTGACACCGTAATCGTATGCAACAACATGGAATTTAGCTTCAGGCTGAGAGAAACCTTTACCTAATGTCCAAGAACCTTCAGTCCATTCAAAGCCTTCAGGGTCACAGCATTCTTTTGCAAGGTCTAAACCATTTAAACCACCAAAAGCGCGTGCTTTAGCTAAAGCTTCTTCTTCTGTAATGTTTTCGCCAGCAAGGATACAACCATTTTGTGCACCTTTTGCTCGCAGAATACGCGTTAATTTACGTGTATCGATGTCTGCAATAGCAACAACATTGTGTTGTTCAAGGTAATCACCAAGTGATTGCTCAGCACGGAAGTTGCTATGCAATAAAGGTAGGTCACGAATGATCAATCCGTTAGCCCATACTTTATGAATTCGACCTGACTCAGCGTCTTCATCATTACAACCTGTGTTACCGATATGTGGGTAAGTTAGTGTCACAAGTTGTTGTGCATAACTAGGGTCAGTCAAAATTTCTTGATAGCCAGTCATTGCTGTATTAAAAACGACTTCACCAGTCGTACTACCCGATGCGCCAATAGAAGTACCTTTAAAGATAGTTCCGTCGGCAAGGGCTAAAATTGCTGGGGTGCTCAAACCAAAGCTCCTGAAATTTAGGCTGTAAAAAAGCGAGAAGACGAAAAAAAAGGAAGGCTGCTTAAAAACCTACCCTCCTTACATCTGCTCGCTTGAACTTAACACGGCATTATACGCAGAAAGCCACTGAAAGTCCATCGTAAATATCAGGAATAAAGCAGATAAAGCGCTTGCATTTTAGAATAAAGTTTGGTTTTGCAAAATCGTAGAAAAATGTAAGCAATTAATTATTGTCAGACAAATCATAAATTAAAATTTATCAAAAAGCGCTAATGTGGTTCGGTCAGCAAAAACTACAGGTACAAAGTCATGGCAACACAACAAAAACAAACAGCGGCTAAATCCTCCATGAAAGAAGTCGTTATCGAAGGTGCTGAAAAGCTTGAACAAGTTGCAAAAGAAGCGAGTGTTCAAGCCACAGAAGCGGTTACTGAAAGCAAAGAAAAGATCGGAGCAGAGGCAAAGCAGTTGAATGCCAGTGTGCAAGATCAATTGCGTCATTTGAAGCAAGATGTATTGAATAAACTTGATCAGTTAAAAGTTCAGTTTGGTTCATCGCAAAAAGATTTTAGTGAACTCAAAGAGTTTGTGAAAACTGAGTTTAATACGGTTATTGATGATCTTTCAAAACTTGGAAAAGAGCTGAAAGAAGATGTGACCCAAATTTCAGGAAAGCACAAAGATCATTTAACAGAAACATTTAAGCGTTCTAAGGAACATACTTTGGAAGCGTGGAAAAAAGTTTCACCAGTGAAAGCTAAAGTTACGGATCAAACCACAGATCTTAAAAGTTAATTGTGAATGACATGAATTTTAAAGCGCTTAAGCTAAGTCTAGTCATTCCAGGGAGCTGGATTGGGTGAGAGCGAATTAAACTTAAAGTTAACGCTATATATGCATAAGGGAGTCATTAATGGCTCCCTTATTGTGAATAGTACATTTAAGTACAAAGCACTTATTTAAAAATAAGCAGGCAATAAAAAAGCAAAAGATCGTACTTTTGCTTTTTATCGAAGATCAAAACATTAAAAAGTTTAGAACTGATGTAGCCAATCACGTTTGTTGTGAAAGTCAGCATTTGGACTACTATGCTGCATGGCATAGTACTGTTCACCTTGAGGGGTTTTCAGTACAGCAGTTAGACCAATATAGAGATCTTCCCATTTAAGTTTGTACTTCAACATAAATTCTGTCAGATCAAGACTGACATTTAAGCCATAGTGCGTCCGTTTCAACTGATTCAGTTCAATATCGTAAGCAGCTTGTGGCGGCATATCTTCTGGATAGCGATATTCTTCAAACTGGTAAACCTGCCAAGCTTGTGAAGGGGAGAGGTTGATTTCACGATAAAAGTCTTCGTTGCGTACACCAATAAAAACTTCTAAGCAGGTCTGTTCCCACAAAAAATCGATTCGTGGGTGAGATGATACCAATTCTGGCCATTGAATCAGTTGGTTTGGGTCTCGAATCCAATAACCCACATTTAAAGTATATGGGCTTTGTTGTTCGATAGCACCAACGACTGATACAGCCTGAAAGCGACGATCAAAAGCGCTGAGTTCGAAACTTGCCATAAATGCTTAGTTAGACAGATGTGCGTAGCGAACAAGGTTAGACAGTTTTGCATTTTGTTTTGCCGCTTTGCGGTAAATCAAAGCAATCTTACCAATCGTTTGAACAACTTCAGAACCTGAAACAGTCGCAATTTCAGTAATCATTGCAGCACGAGCTTCACGGTCTTCTGCCACAACTTTTACTTTAATTAACTCATGGTCGTTTAACGCACGGTTTAATTCTTCAACAACGCTTTCTGATAAGCCTTTGTCCGCAACCATTACAACTGGGTTTAGGGTGTGACCAATTTGACGTAAGCGTTTACGTTCTTGAATAGATAAAGCCGCCATAAATATAACCTAATTTTAAAAACGACCTAGTATAGCAAAATCAAAGTTGAAGCGCTGTATTTAATCGGCATTTTCTCGATGAAGATTATTGAAAAAAACATGATTTAAGATGCTTTTTAGATACACATGTCTACTGCAAAAGTGCTGAATTTCACGTACAATCAAGACTGAGAAGTTTTTTTTATTTAGAGAGTTATGGCTACCCGCATTACTAACCAGAAATTATCCAAAAGTAGTCGTGACTGGATGCGTGAGCATCTTGATGACCCCTTTGTGAAAAAAGCACAAAAGGAAGGATATCGTGCGCGTGCCGCTTATAAATTGCTTGAAATTCAAGAAAAATACAAATTGATCAAGCCAGGCATGACCGTTGTCGACTTAGGTGCTGCACCAGGTAGTTGGTCGCAAATTGCCGGTAAACTTGTTGGCGACAAAGGTTTGGTAATTGCTTCTGATATTTTACCCATGGATGCTTTACCCGATGTGACCTTCTTGCAAGGTGACTTTCGTGAACAAGAAGTGTTCGATGAATTGTTAAAAATTTTAGATGGACGTACTGTAGACGTTGTAATTTCAGATATGGCCCCCAATACATCAGGTAATAAGGCTGTAGATCAACCGCGTCAGATCTATCTTTGTGAATTAGCAATCGACTTTGCTCAAAAGGTTCTTGGACCAAATGGACAGTTTGTTGTTAAAGTGTTCCAAGGTGTTGGATTTGATGAATACCGTAAGCAAGTTGTAGACACATTTGATGTGCTGAAAACAGCAAAACCGGCGGCTTCACGTGCTCGATCTAAAGAAGTGTTTTTAATCGGGCAGGGACGTAAGAAAGCTTTCAAGTAAAGTTTACTTGCCAACTCGTTAAAAATTGTGCATTTTGTACGTTTTTAAATTATTGCGAAGCTACTCTGCAGCGTAAGTATTAGAGTCACCCATGTAAATGGGATTGAACGAATTAGATAGAAATGGGAATAAAGCTTTGAGCGATCTTTTTAAGAATGCCGTGTTGTGGCTGGTTATCCTAGGCGTGCTGGTTTTAATCTTCAGCAACGTCAGTGACCGCAATCAACCGACCGCGATGAACTATTCTGAGTTCGTGGCAGCCGTAAATGCGGGTCAGATTAAACAAGTCACCATTGATGGCGAAAGAATTCGTGGCGAAAAATCAAACGGTTCTGAGTTTGAAAGTATCCGTCCTGCGGTTCAAGATCCTGAACTTATGCCGAACCTGATCAAGAACAATGTTGTTGTTGAAGGTACAGCGCCACAGCGTCAAAGTATTTTGATGCAACTTCTGATTGCAAGTTTCCCTGTTCTTTTAATCATTCTGTTATTCATGTTCTTTATGCGCAACATGGGTGGTGGAGCTGGTGGTAAGAATGGCCCAATGAGTTTTGGTAAGTCAAAAGCAAAAATGCTGTCTGAAGACCAAATCAAAGTGACATTTACTGATGTTGCGGGCTGTGATGAAGCTAAACAAGAAGTTGTTGAAATCGTTGACTTCCTAAAAGATCCATCTAAGTTCAAGCGACTTGGTGCAAGCATTCCGAAAGGCGTGCTCATGGTTGGTCCTCCGGGTACGGGTAAAACTTTACTTGCTAAAGCGATTGCGGGTGAAGCGAAAGTACCATTCTTTAGTATTTCGGGTTCTGACTTTGTTGAAATGTTCGTGGGTGTGGGGGCGTCTCGTGTCCGTGACATGTTTGAACAAGCAAAGCGTCATGCACCATGTATCATTTTCATCGATGAGATCGATGCCGTTGGTCGTCACCGTGGTTCAGGTACAGGTGGTGGTAATGATGAGCGTGAGCAAACATTAAACCAAATGTTGGTTGAAATGGATGGCTTTGAAGGCAACGAAGGTATTATCGTTATTGCTGCAACAAACCGTGCTGACGTATTGGATAAAGCTTTACTTCGTCCGGGTCGTTTTGACCGTCAAGTGATGGTATCTCTACCGGATATTAAAGGTCGTGAGCAAATCCTGAATGTACATTTGAAAAAATTACCTTCTGTGACTGGTGTAGATGTTAAAGTCTTGGCACGTGGTACACCGGGCTTCTCAGGTGCTCAGTTGGCTAACCTTGTAAACGAAGCAGCACTGTTTGCTGCACGTCGTAACAAGAACACGGTCGATATGCATGACTTTGAAGATGCAAAAGACAAGCTTTACATGGGTCCTGAACGTAAATCGATGGTGATTCGTGAAGAAGAACGTCGTGCGACGGCTTATCATGAAGCAGGTCATGCGATTGTTGCTGAAATCTTGCCGGGTACAGACCCTGTGCATAAAGTGACAATCATGCCACGTGGTTGGGCACTGGGTGTGACTTGGCAGTTGCCTGAACATGACCAAACCAGCCATTACAAAGACAAAATGTTGAATGAACTTTCAATTTTGTTTGGTGGTCGTATTGCAGAAGAAGTCTTCATTAACCAAATGTCGACTGGTGCTTCAAATGACTTTGAACGTGCAACAAAAATGGCACGTGCAATGGTTACTAAATACGGTATGTCCGATAAAATGGGCGTCATGGTTTACGAAGATGACTCACAGCAGTCATTCATGGGTGGTTTAGGAAGTCGTGTGATTTCCGAAGCAACGCAGCTTGAAGTTGACCGTGAAGTTCGCCGTATTTTAGATGAACAATATAAAGTTGCTCGCGACATTCTTGAAAATAACAAGGATATTGCGCATGCCATGGTGAAAGCATTACTTGAATGGGAAACCATTGATCGTGATCAAATCCGTGACATTATGGAAGGTCGTGAACCACAACCACCAAAAGTGTACATCGCTGAAAATCCAGTGATTGATGTAACACCAACGGATGGTCCAGATGTTCCACCACCATTACCGTCATTGCCAAAAGCATAAAAATTTAAAACCACCTTCGGGTGGTTTTTTTATATGAAAATAAATGCATGTGAGCGAAATGCTGAGCAAACTTAGCGTTAAAATAAGCATAGCAAAATCTGGGATGTGTAATATGAAGTTGGTGTCTTTGCCGAATAAAATTTTAAACTGTGGTAATTTGCAATTAGATTTGTCAGAGCCACATGTGATGGGAATTTTAAATGTCACACCGGACTCTTTTAGTGATGGTGGCAAACACAATGGTAAAGACCAAGCTATAGCACATGCCTTACAAATGATTGCGGATGGTGCGACAGTGATTGATGTCGGTGGTGAGTCAACACGTCCAGGCGCATCTGTTGTTGAGGTTGAAGAAGAAATTCGACGGGTCGTACCCGTCGTTGAAGCCTTATCCAAACACAATGTGGTGATTTCTATAGATACCTCACAACCTGAGGTGATTGAGGCAGCGGTTCAGGCAGGTGCGCATATCTGGAATGATGTACGTGCATTAACTCGGCCGAATGCCTTAGAAACCGCTGCAAAACTGGACATTCCAGTGATCATTATGCATATGCGCGGCGAACCCACCACGATGAATAATCTAGATCAGTATCAAGATGTTGTGGCTGATGTCATTGATGAATTAAAGCAACGCGTGCAAAATGCATTGGACGCAGGCGTGCGTGCAGAAAATATTATGATTGATCCGGGTTTTGGTTTTGCTAAAAATGCGCAGCAAAACTTAAAGCTTTTACAGCAATTCTATCAATTGAATGACATGGGCTATCCGATCCTGTCTGCATTATCACGTAAGCGTTTTATCGGTGAAGCACTTGGCGGTGCAGATGCACAAAATCGCGCTGTAGGCTCGGTTGCAGCGCATCTACTCAGCATTCAACAAGGTGCATGTATGGTTCGCGCACATGACGTCAAAGCGACGGTAGATGCGATACGTGTTTGGCAAGCCATGCAGAATGCAGTGTGATTTGAAAATACTGAATCCCAATAAATTTGGTGAATTGTAGTATTTGTGTTATATAAGCGCCCTGAATGTTTTGTGATAGAGTTTCGTATGTTTGCAGATTTACTGCTACCCATGTTTGATGATGAATATTACCCAGATGTGTTGGTTGCAGAGGTGAAGTTATTGGTTGTTCAATTTGCGAAGAAAATTGCAAAAGCAGATTTAAGTTCAACTGATATCTACCATTTTGCCAATGAAACGGTTGCACAGCTCAATAAGATGAAACCTCAATTTGAAGATTTAGATTCGTCTTTGGATGATACGGCTGCAGATTATATTGCAGAAGCCATGATGATGGTGCTGCAAGATGAAGGTCATATGGAAATTGAAATGGAAGAGTTGGTTGCTAACCGAGAATGGTAATTGAACTTTAAATAAAAGCCCTGTAGTGACAGGGCTTTTTTGTGTCTAGGGATTTATAAAATTATTCAGCATTGTCTATAAAATCTTTAAACGATGATTTGATCGCTGCTGATAGTTTTTGTTCTTCTTGCATAGCTTGTAAGTGTAGGGTGTAGAAATACAATTGATGTTCTTTTTGTTTTAAAGATTGTTGATAAGACCAAAATGCCAGTTGGCGAAGCTTTTGTAGTTTTACTCGTTCAATGGCGCTGCTTTCAGGTTTATAAAATAATTCAGTAAATACACATAAAAACAGGCTGAAAAAAAGTCCGCAGAGACTGATGAGGTTTAATACATCTGCTTGTAGATACTTAAAGTTTATAGCGAGGATAAGTGTTAATCCGCCAAGGAGATATAGTTGTATTTGCAGGCGTTGAACTGCGGACTTGCTGCTAAAACGTGCTTGATAATGTGCATACCAAACATAGCAATAGATGCATGGAAGAATAATCAGTAAACCAAGATTAAACGCCATGTTTGGGTCGTGAATTGAAAATGTCGTCGAAAGCATCTGGCCAAGTACAGCGCTGCCAAGAGAGATTAAAAGTATCAGGCAAAAGCTAAAGATTAAAACGGGTGCAGTAGGCGTGAGATTGATAATTTTAAAATGCGCAAACAGCAGCCGTTGATAAAAGGCATCGGGATGCTTAAGTTGTAGTGCAGGGAGATCAAAATCTGAAGGTATTGGCATTGAATAATAATAGATTTATAAATTTTAGGCATAAAAAAACCAGCAAATTGCTGGATGTTTTATTGCACCAATCTTAGAAGTATAAGAATGGTGCCCGAGGCCAGACTCGAACTGGCACGCTTTGTGGGCGGGGGATTTTAAATCCCCTGTGTCTACCGATTTCACCACTCGGGCATGTGCGCAATAATAGAGGACGAAATGGAGCTTGGCAAGTGTATTTGATGGTATTTGTTTTAAAATCAATCAATTCATGCATATAAATTGAAAATATTCAAAAATATTGATGTATTGAAGGACTTTTTAAGCTGTAATTGAAAGTTTATTGCACTTCATTAACGCTGACTTATTTCATTAACTCATCAAGATAATGTTCAACATTTTGGTGTTTTAGCTTTTTACACAGCTGATTTTCCTGATGCAGCATTTGTATGTGTAAATTTTGGAACTGGGTAAAGCGCTCAGATAACTGTTTATGATTTGCCTGATTCGGATTACTGAGCGACAAACGTAATTTTGCTTTAAGCATTTGTTTATACGACCAATATGCAATACGACGTGTCTCTTGCAGAAAATAGTATTCTTGGGTGTTACTTCCACCTTTGAAAAGATTTTCTTTATAAAAACGCACAAAGCCGAAACTCATGGCGAAAAAGAACAATACAGATTGAACAAAGGTGCTTTGTAAAAAGGCGATATTGAGTAATTGTAATAAAATCACGATCGCAAGTCTGAACGGCGTATTTTTCAAACTTTGATACAGGGACATTGAACTGTGCTTGATTTGCTTGATGACTAAGGGCACAACCAGCATGAAAAACAGCATAATACTTAGTACAGCAATACCATGAGCGCGAAACTCACTCATTTCTGGAAAATACAGTTGCACTGCATGTCCAATACTCATGCTCAAAGAAATAAAAATCATCGCCGCCAAAACCCAAGGAATAAGTTCTTTGAGTTCGTCTAAAATGCCTTGAGTTTTCAGTTGGCTATAAAATAAATAATTATGTTTAAAGGCTGCTGGATATTGCTGTTTCAGTTGTTGAAGGTAAAGCGCAGCCTGTTTCTTTTGAGCCATATTGTGACGTTAGTATTAAAGCGTGAAAGTAATATAGTTGATTTCGATATTTTTGACAGAATTTTTTTCTAAATCATGTTGTATATCTGAACATTATAAGAGAAATCACAATTTCTATAGTGAAGGTCGCAGTTTTCATCCTTCTTTTATGCGAAAATACATACTTATTGAATATTAAGTTTTTATAGGCAGTTTATGACTGATCACTCTCCTGAAACATTAAGCGATATCGAAATTCTAGACATTCTTCAGTCGATGAAATCAGATGTTTTAAATACTGAAGCAAATGAAGTGATTCGTAGTGGGGGGAAAGCTGGTCGTCAAGAGGCTCATAAACAAGCTTTGGTGAAATTAAATCAAGCATTTGAAGATAAATTTGTTGAAGCTGTGACTTTGGCTTTAGGCTTAAATGAAGGCCAAAGTAAAAAAATCCGCTACAAAAAAGATCGTATCCGTATTTTGAAAGTTCGTGGTATCGATTATTTAGCGATTGATGGTGCTGAAACTGCACAAGTATTGTCGCAAGTTGCACAAGCGATTGTACGTGAAGACGCAACGGTGACTCATGACCTGCATAACATTTTCCCATTTTGGAAAGAAGGCTGGCCAATGGTGCAATTCGACAATGTTTATAAAATTTTAGAAGATGACATTCGCATACATTATGAAGCAGTTCTAGAAGCATTAATTTCAAAGCATTAACCACTACAAATGAACCTGTGAGTGTAAAGCACTGGCTAGTTCTGTATTGTTAAGCATAAAAAAAGCACCTGATGGTGCTTTTTTATCTTTAACTTTTTAAGTTAAGCTCGAATAAAATGGAAACATTCCAAAGATTAGACCCGCTGCTAACATGACAAAACACGTGATTACAGCCCAGATAATGGTAAATTTCTGATGTTGTCCAAACTCGATCCCCGCAAGTCCACAGAGTAAATAGGTCGAAGGGACAAGCGGTGAGAGTAGATGTACAGGTTGTCCTACGATCGAGGCACGTGCCATTTCTACAGGTGCAATTCCATAATGAGCGGCAGCATCAGAAAGAATTGGCAAAACCCCGAAATAGAAAGCATCATTCGATATAAAGAAAGTCATCGGCATACTGATGACAGCGGTTATCGGTGCTAAATAGGGACCCATACTTTCAGGGATATTCGCCACAAGTTCTTTTGACATGGCTTCTACCATACCTGTTCCGGCTAAAATTCCCGTAAAAATACCTGCAGCAAAAATAATACCGACCACGTTTAAAGCACTACCTGCATGGTGTGCGATTAACTTTTTTTGCAAGTCGACATTTTTGTAGTTGACGACTAGCGCAATACATAAAGCCACCATGAATAAAATAGGCATAGGTAAAATACTGAAAACCAGACAAATCATCAAAATGACGGTTAACAGTGCATTGAACCAACGTAGATCTGCGCGGTTGGCTTCTGGATTATCTGAGATTTGAATGTTTTCACCATGACTGATATCCAATTGGACAATTCCCAGACGCTTTCTTTCCATTCGACCATACATGGTTCCCAAAAAGTACAACCAGCCGATGGCAAATAGCATCGGTATAACCATCGGAACAAAAACATCACTTGGGTCGACATGAAGTGCGCTGGCGGCGCGGGCTGTAGGCCCACCCCATGGCGTAAGGTTCATAATGCCGCTAGAGAGCATAATCAAACATGCCATAATCAATGGGCTCATACCTAAGCGCTTATAGAGTGGCAGCATGGCCGCAACACAGATCATATAGGTTGTAGAACCATCTCCATCCAAAGAGACAATTAACGTCAGGGTAATGGTTCCAAGAACGACTTTTAAGGGATCACCTTTGACCATTTTTAAAATAAATTTCACCGAAGGGTCGAACAAACCTGTATCAATCATGATGGCAAAATACAGAATCGCAAAAAGCAGCATGATGCCAGTCGGTGCAAGTTTTTTTACACCTTCAATCATCATGTCGCCAATTTCATTTATTTGTATGTGTGACAAGCTGTCACAATAAAAACCAAGTAACCACGCAATCAAGGCAAAAAGTAGGGGAATTAAAGTCAGTGCGACAAGTGGGCTTAAGCGTTTCGACATGATCAAATACATAAAACACAAGATCATGCCCAAACCGAGTACGGTTAACATGGTTCATTCCTTTGAAATATAAAGCTGTTTTTAAATCCAAGGGCAGAGCATAAAGAGAAATTTCATCAGTCAAAACAAAGGTGAGAAAATGTGAAATACATCACTATTTTGATGAAAAATAGTCATTAATAATGAAGGTATTAGGGAAGCGGGATTTTTTGATTTATTTTAATTTTTATTCAAAAAAAGTGGTCTGTTTACATATATTCAACATCTGTAGAGAACTGTAAGGGCGTTTAGATCCAGTTTGATCACAATAAGTGCGCTTAAGCAAAAATAGACAGTAGCGTCCGAATCGGCCAACTAAAAAATCGGAACCAAAAAATTAAGGGATTATAAAAAAACAGACCAAAACGCATAGTTTCGTCAAAATGTTGTCTGCCGCGTTCATAAGGATAAGGCGTTAAAAACCAAGCAGTGACGATCAGTGTAACACCGAGCAATAGAAATAAAGGTTGTGGATGAGCTTTAAAAAAATAATAGATCAGATAAGCCCCAGTATAAAAACTAAAGCAAGTCAAAATCGCTTTAAGTGAAAAAGACATCTTCGTATTCCATCGTATTTATATTTTATTGTTTTAGAAAAAAAAGAATCGAATTAATCCGATTCTTCTGGTGTATCTAGTTCAGTTTCAGCCTGTTGTAAGCGGGTCACTAATAATTGGTCAATTTTAAAGTGGTCTACATCCACAACTTCAAATTTGTAGCCATGATAGGTGACAAAGTCCGCTGGACGTGGAATTTTACGCAGTTTAAACATCATAAAGCCCGCAAGGGTTTCATAGTTTTCTTCATCGGGCATTTCATCTAAAGCGAGGGCATGCTTTAAATCTTCGATTGGTGTACTGCCATCGATAAGCCAAGAATCCGCATCACGTTTAATAATTTGTTGTTCTGCTTCAATCGGTGTTACCCAGTCGCCCATCACGGTAATCATAATGTCGGAGAGGGTAATAACGCCGACAACCAACGCATATTCGTTAATTACTACGGCAAATTTTTCTTTGGTTGAACGGAAACGATCGAGTAATTCGGACAGTGTTAAAGTATCTGGAATCGTGAGGACATTACGAATGGTATTTTCGTTGAGTTGTAAAAGTGACTGATTGTTCAAGATACGAACCAAAATATCTTTGGCATCTACATAACCAATCACGTCATCAATATTTTCACTACAGACCAAAAACTTCGAATACGGAAATTCTGCGAGTTTTTGACGAATACTGGCTTCTGATTCTTTTAGGGTAAAGTACACCACGTTTTCACGTGTAGTCATACTTGAAGGGACGTTACGTTCTTCAAGTTCAAATACGTTTTCAATAAAGTGGTGTTCTTGTTTTTGAAGTACACCAGCTTGAGCACCGGCATCCATCACGGCTGAAATATCATCAAAGGTAATATTGTCATCACGTGTTGTATTCACTTTGAATAAACGAAACAACAAATTGGCAATGGCATTAATCACCCATGCCATTGGCTTACACACCTTAATAAAGATTTGAATTGGGTCAACAACAGCAACGGCAATTTTTTCAGGTGCGATCATCGCCAAACGTTTTGGCATTAAATCAGCAAATAGAATGAATAAGGAGGTGACTAAAGTAAACGACAGGGTGAAACCGATAGTTTCAGTCCACGGGCCCTGATAAAAACGGGTCACTAAGGTTATGAAATAAGGACGAAATGCACCTTCACCCAAAATACCGCCAAGAATTGCCACGGCATTTAAGCCAATTTGTGATGCGGCGAAAAAGTCTGCTGAGTTGGCTTGTAAGTCAAGCACACGTTGTGCACGTGAATCTCCAGATTCAGCCAAAATTTTAAGCTTTACTTTTCGTGCACCCGCGAGGGCAATTTCTGTTAAGGATAGAAAACCCGCACCGACGATCAGGAGAATAATAATGACTATATTTTGGAAAAGGCTCACGAATACACCTGTTTGTGATTCATTCTATTTTTCTGTATTTCTAACACAAAAATGGGCAAGGTAGTAGTCTTAACTACTACCTATATAGTGACAGTATACGTTTGAATTAATAAGGAATTAAAGAATTAATTACTGATACTGTGAAAACTGAGAGTTATTCATTAAGTATTCGCGGTTTTCTTCTTCAATCATTTGACGTGCAACATACAAAATAAGTTGACGTAACCAGCGATGAGCAGGGTGATGATGAAGTAACGGACACCACGCCATTTTTAATTCAAATTCAGGAATATAGAATGGTGGATCGCGAAGTAATAGGTTTTGACTTTTAGCTTGAAGGCGAGCAATACGGCTTGGCAGAGTCGCAACCAAGTCAACATTCGATGCCAATAAGCCTGGCATTTGATAATGACGGGTGAAAACTGAAATTTTACGTTTTTGGCCAATACGTTCTAAGGCTTGATCAATCCAACCTAGACCCGCTTGTTTTTCAGGATTGACACCAAAACCGACACCCATACCTGTTTTAGATACCCAAATGTGTTGTGCATCTAGATAGCTTTTCAGGTTTAAATTATTTGCAGCAGGGTGCTTGGCATTTAAAAGGCATGAAAAACTGTCACGCCAGACCAAAACTTGGTGGAAACTTTGCGGAATTTCATTAAAGCGGTTAATCGCCAAGTCGACTTTACCTTGTTCCATATCTCGATAAGACACATCACTAGGCGTTAAAAAATCCAGAACCACATTGGGTGCTTCTGAGCGCAAAGCTTTTACTAGGCGCGGCACTAGTGTTGCTTCAGCATAATCTGACGTCATGATGCGGAAGACACGATTTGAAGTGTAAGGTCGGAACTCGGTACGGGGTTCCAAAATCATCGAAAGGTCAGAGAGAGCATCACGGATACGTGGCTGTAATTCAAGCGCACGTTCTGTAGGTGTCATACCTTCTGAAGAACGAATAAGAAGTGGATCATTAAATAAGTTGCGTAAACGACGTAAAATATTACTCATCGCAGGCTGAGTTACACCCAGTTGCTCGGCAGCACGAGTCACATTTTTTTCACGAAGTAGTACATCAAGATAAATTAATAGATTGAGATCGACCCGCTCCAGATTCATAAAATAAATACCGACAATAAAATCATGAAATTTATCTGATTATGCCATAACTACTAAGGCTTGTGTAAAAAATGGATGAAAAAATGACGTGTACTTTTGTACTAAAAATCGGCAGTTTTAAGACAAATTTGCTGAAGTGCCAGCATATATTATCTTAAATACTTATTACCTGTTTAGACCGATATTTTTAAGTAAATGAAATAAAAATACGGAGCAATCTTGTTTATGCGAAGTGATATTCATAAAACAAAAAAATTAGATGAAATATCTCATTTGTATGATCATTTGAAGACGGAATAACCGAGTATTTAGCTCGGTAAATTTGGGCAAAAATGGCGTAAAAAATGCTGTTTTTTTTAAAAGTGAATGCTCAGTCGACTTAAGTCTAATGAAGAATAATTCATCAAAATGTTTGAAAAATAGACAAGAAAATTAGCAAAATATATTAATAAAAGTATTTAAATACAAATGCTTATGAATATTGGTTGATTATTATAATACGACTTTAATCTACATATTTTTTAAATAAATACCGAAAATTAATGCAGAATATTGGATTAATTTTTTTAGTCAATCTACTCTGTGTCTATCGCAACGAAGTGTTCTAAATCTGAACAATCATTCGAGGGTATGATTTTAGCCTTACGTTGCAGAAAAATCCTAATATTATTACAGGAACATATCATGTCTACATACTTAACAGCGATTGATGCAATCCGTGAATTAAAAGCAAAATTCGGAAGCACTTGGCGCGATATTAGCCCAGAAGATGCTGCACGTATGCAAATGCAAAACCGTTTCAAAACTGGTTTAGACATTGCGAAATATACAGCTGCTATTATGCGTCGTGATATGGCTGCTTATGATGCTGATTCTAGCAAATACACTCAATCATTAGGTTGCTGGCACGGTTTTATCGCACAACAAAAAATGATTGCGAACAAAAAATACTTCGGTACAACTGAACGTCGTTATATCTACCTTTCTGGTTGGATGGTTGCAGCTCTTCGTTCAGAATTCGGTCCACTTCCTGACCAATCTATGCACGAAAAAACTTCAGTTCCTGCATTGATCGAAGAAATCTACACTTTCCTACGTCAAGCTGACGCGAAAGAATTAAACGACTTGTTCCGTGCGCTTAAAAAAGCAAACGAAGCTGGTGATACTGCTAAAGCTGCTGAAATCACTGCTCAAATCGACGGTTTCCAAACTCACGTTGTGCCAATTATTGCTGACATCGACGCTGGTTTCGGTAACGAAGAAGCGACTTACTTACTAGCTAAGAAAATGATCGAAGCGGGTGCTTGTGCACTTCAAATCGAAAACCAAGTATCTGACGCTAAACAATGTGGTCACCAAGCTGGTAAAGTTACAGTTCCACACGAAGACTTCATCGCGAAAATCCACGCTCTTCGCTATGCATTCTTAGAAATGGGTCTTGATGATGGTATCATCGTTGCTCGTACTGACTCTGAAGGCGCTGACTTGACTCAAAAAATCCCAGTGGTTAAAGAGCCAGGCGACATCGCTTCTCAATACATCAGTTACTTAGACACAACTGAAATTGACATTTCAGAAGCTCAAGAAGACGAAATCCTAATCAAGCGTAACGGTAAACTTCACCGTCCAAAACGTCTTGCTTCTGGCTTGTACCAGTTCCGTCCAGACACGCAAATTGACCGCGTTGTACTTGACTGTGTATCTAGCCTTCAAAATGGTGCTGACCTTCTTTGGATCGAAACTGCGACTCCAAACGTTGAAGAAATCGCTCACATGGTTAACCGTGTTAAAGAAACAGTTCCAAATGCGAAACTTGTTTATAACAACTCGCCTTCATTCAACTGGACTTTAAACTTCCGTCAACAAGCTTACGACCGTTGGGTTGCTGAAGGTAAAGACGTTTCTGCTTACGACCGTGCTAAACTAATGAGCGCTGAATACGATAACTCTGAATTAGCTGCTGAAGCTGACGAAAAAGTTCGTACGTTCCAAGCTGATGCTTCTCGTGAAGCGGGCGTGTTCCATCACTTGATCACACTTCCGACTTACCATACAGCTGCTCTTTCTACTCACGAGCTTGCTCAAGGTTACTTCGGCGACCAAGGTATGCTTGCTTATGTAGCTGGCGTTCAACGTAAAGAAATCCGCGGTACGATTTCTTGTGTTAAACACCAAGCAATGGCTGGTTCTGACATCGGTGACGACCACAAAGAAATCTTCGCTGGTGACAACGCGCTTAAAGCGGGTGACGATGCGAAAAACACAATGAACCAATTCGCTGCTCACTAAGCATTGAACTGATTCGAAAAAAAGCCCAGCGAAAGCTGGGTTTTTTTATGGCCTTAAAATCGTGTTGAATTTAGGTTCTGTTGATATTTCATAATGACAGCCAAATAAATATGTAAGCTAAGGCAACTGATTTTTCATAGTTCTGCTTGAGTCTTACAAATGTATTCTGGATTGTTTTTTTGGATAGATAGCAAGCCAAACTGGGACAACTCTTAAATAAGCTTTTGAAATTGAAAAGATTTGAATGAAATATTTGAAGCAAAGAAAAGTGGTGGAATGGAGCAGAGATAGAATATTACATTATTGAAGAAGCCTTTAGTGGCAGGTTTGTGCGCCTTTAATCAACAACTCATCGGAATTAAAACAAATACGCTATATCTACACTTGTATATTTAATAAGCTTTCTTTGCGCTAAAAAAGCGACACTTATCTGATGGCTTTGGTCAAAAGGTATGCATAAAAACAAATGAATGGACAATAAAAATGGAAAAAAATCTCTGGATCAGGACACTTCTTTGTATGACAGTTACGGTGTCGCCACTTATTTTCGCAGCGACAACCACTGCACCCGTTCCACCCAATAGCCAGCAAGTCTTTTTTGTCGGCAATAATTGGGATGGTACGGTTACAGTGATCAATCCTGCAAAAAACTATCAGAAAGTTGGTGTCATCAATATGGTGCCCGACAAAAAACAACGCCTCACTGAAATTTACCTCAACCCAGAAAAATTAATCGCTTATAGCTATATTCGTAATACGGCAGGAGAGGGAAATGATCAATTGGTCGATGACATGTATTCCACACCAGATGGCAAATCGGTGGTTGCATCACGCCCAAGTTATGCAGATGTAGTCTCGATTAACATTGCAACGGGGAAAATCAATTGGCGCACACCCGTTGAAGGATTTCGAGCAGACCATATGGCGGTTTCACCCGATGGGCAACAAGTTGCTGTTTCAGCATCTTCAGGGAATGTTGTACATGTACTCGATATCAACACGGGCAAGGAATTAGGACGTTTTGCGACGGGCGATAAACCACATGAAAATATCTATTTTGCCAACGGTACTAAAATTCTAAATTCAGCCATTGGAAATGTCGAAACAGCCATGGATGCATCTTGGCAAGATTTTACTAAAGGCAAACGCTATATCACGATCGCAGATGCTCAAAATTATAAAGTCCTTAAAAAAATCGATTTTAGACCTGCTTTAGATGCCGTGGGACGAAAAGATCTGTCTAACTCAGTTCGACCGATTGTATTTAGTAAAGATGAATCCAAAATCTATGCTCAGGTCTCATTTTTTAATGGTCTGGTCGAATATGATCTCAATCAAGACAAAGTCACGCGCATTGCACAGCTTCCGGGAAGTACAACGATTCCCTCAGATCGCACCAAATGGGTGAATGACTCACGCCATCATGGGCTTTCAATCAGTGGTGATGGTGAAAAACTGTGTGTCGCAGGAACCATGGATGATTATGCCACTATAGTAGATCGTAAAACTTTGACCGCGGCGAAATTGATTGCTGCAGGTAAACCGTATTGGGCAACGCAAAGCCCAGATGGAAAACGCTGTGTAATTTCTGAAAGTGCGACAGATGCAGTAACAGTGATTGATTTCGCGACAGGTGAAAAAGTCATCACAGTTCCAGTTGGCAATCACCCACAGCGTGTTCGTTTGGGTTATGCGCCAGCAGGATGGGGCAACTAATAATTTAGATAAAATTAAATAAAAAGGTAAATTCAGAGTCAAATCGGCTCTGAATTTTTTAAATATCAGAAGGTGTCTAGAGACTGCATCATGAATAAAAAATGGATTGTTTTAGGTTTGACGTTTAGTTTAATTTTATGGTTGATGATTCAGTTTTTAAAACCACGGCAGCAGGAGGTTCATGAACAGCTACCTTTAGATCAACAAAAAGTGTCCGAAACACATTCAGATCAAACCACGGAAAATGTTTTACAGCATTCAAGTTCCAAACCCAAACAAGAAAGACAAGATAATGAAACGCACACCCAGTTATTACAGCAACGTGAACAGGTATTTCAACAATTTCAGCAAATAAACACACAGATGAGTCAGGGGCAGCAGCAGAATCAAAATCAAGTACTCGCTTTACTCGAGCAGCAATACAGATTGGTTGAAAAAGGCGTCGTGAACGTGGATGAAGCTATTTCATCTATTCAATATTTACGCCAAATACTTCCCGAAATGGATCGATTTTTAGATGGGCAGCAAGCTAAATTGGAACAACTCAAAAATTGAATAAGGCGGATTAAATCAGCTTTTGAAGGTGAACAAACTTGAATAAAAATTTTTAACTGATGTTACGCAGTAACATCAAAGCGCAATTTGCTTCAAATAAAACAACGATACGCGGTAACGTCATCCGCAAGTGTTTAAGACAGGACTACTTCTAATCAAAAATGTTTTTGTGATGCTTTGAATAATTTGACGGTAGTGAACGAGTTTTGCGGATGACAATGGTTTTGGGTACTTTTGCCGAAACAAAAGTATCTCCAGCCGAAGGCTAATCACTTTATTTAATCCTTAGATGTAAGACTCCGTCGAATAGGCTTAAAATTATTTTAAAAATGCGAAATTACTTTTATGTGCGTAACATCAGTTTTTAAGAAAAGAACAGGAGTCGAATAGCGCAGAAATAGAATAGTGAATTTTTTAGAATATTTTTGAATTGAGTTGAATGCTGAAAATTTTAATAATGATTTGGAAAATAAACACTCCGAAGATGCCGCTGCAAATGTCGTGACCCTGAACCCGATGAGTTCAAGGTGGACGCGACGTACACTCGCTGGGTTTCCCACACAAGGAGGGCATACGCTCAGAATATACAGAACACATCCATAAGTTTAAGTATCGGCAGGGGATTAGACCTAGCTGGCGAACACCTCAGAGATGTGCTCAGTATAACGAATTCAGCGTTATTGGCAAATCACCAAACGCTGACAAAGTGTTTAAAATGAAGCAATCGGGCAAAGTATAATCACTAAACCACCGATTAATCAGTCAATTCTTCCACTTGTTCCAAAATATTTTGCAACAAAAGTTCGCAGTTTGCATATTCTTGCAAACTCTTATTCATCGACAGGACTTCTTGCATTAACTCAAGTGCGACCATAATGATCAGCTTACTCGGTTCCATACGTGGCGCTTTACGACGGAATTCATCGTATTTGTCATTCAGTAATTGTGCTGCGCGTTCTAAATCTGCTTGTTGGTCAGAGGTCGTCGCTAAACGGAAACTATGACCTAGAACTTTTAAATCAACTGCAATTTGTTCACTCATGATCAAACTTCCTCATTGCTTTCAGTCGGATGCGCCAATTGTTGAATTTCTTGTGCATGTTGATCTTGAGCAGTACCTAAAATGGCTAAACGTTGAATAATCGCTTCAACTTTGGCCTTGGCATGTTCATTTTTTTGTAGCAGACGTTCACGTTCTTGCTTTAAACCTTGAATTTCTTGCTGAGCATGACGTTGTTCATTTTGCATTTTTTCTTTGACGATACGTAACTCATTACGCTCTGCCAAAATTTCCTGAAAACGATTTTTTAGATCAGTACAGCTTTTTTCGAGGCGGCTGTATCGGTCAGCCAAAGTAGTTGCATCAGTATTGAGCTGTTGAAGTTGAGCACGTGAATCAGTTAATTGCTCATTCAGTGTTTCAATTTCTTCTTGTTTCGAGGTGATAATGCCGTTCTTATGTACAATTTGAGCATGATGCTGCTCATTTGATGAGTTTTTCTCATCATGTAAGGCACCATTTTCGCTTTCAAATTGCGCCAGTCGCGTTTTTAAAACGCTAATATGCGCTTGGAGACGCTGTAATTCTTCTAACATAACGTAGTCGCACAGTCTTGCAAACAAAGGTAATATATACGAAGTATAGAGATTGGATAAGCGAATGCAAGACGATATTTCAGGTTGGTCAGATTGGTCCCACAATTTTTCTAAAATTGAAGAAATTTCAAGCCCAAGTGAGTTACATGGTTTACTCACTGGTATAGTTTGTGTGTCACAACCACCGAGTCGTGAAGAGTGGCAACAAATTTTAGCAACACTTGATGTAGCTGAATTAGATGAAGATGCATTGGCATTGTTAACTGAAGAAGCAGAAGATGTTGCTCATTCACTTTCAGATGATGAACTCGACTATCTTCCTTTATTACCAGATGATGATCACTTACTTGGTGAACGTGTGCAAGCCTTGGCAGACTGGTGTGCAGGTGTGGTTCTTGGTTTTGGTTTAGCGGCAGGACATCTGCGTACCAATGAACAAGAATTGATTGAGCATTTACAAGATGTCGCTTCAGTAGAATTTGAAGATTCAGATGATGATGAAGAAGGTGAAGAAAGCTATCAGGAATTATACGAATTTGTTCGTTTAATCCCAGTGAGTCTGTCGATGGGACGTACCAAAGTTGATGTTTCAGAAACACCGTTGCTACAACTGAGCGCTAAAAATTCATTGGCTCAAGCGGGCAATGTGGTTGAAATGTTCACCCCACACCGTCCAAGTTAAGGCATTCTTTTTGCATTAATAATTAATAGATGATGGGCTCTATCTAAGGAGTTCATCATCCTATTAAATCAATCATAGTCCAAGCGTATAAGAAGCATATCAATGAAGAAATTAACTCAAGCAGATTTTCAGGAACGTCGTGACATCCTTGCAGGTGAAATGGGCTTACGCAGTATCGCAATTATTGCCACGAGCAAAGAAGCCATGCGAAACCGTGATGCCGACTATAAATTCCGTGCTGATAGTAGTTTCTTTTATTTAACAGGTTTTGCTGAACCTGAAGCGGTTGCAGTGATTGAAACCTTTGATAGCGAAGAAGAAGGTTATAGCTATAGTTTGTTCTGCCGTGAACGTGACCGTGAAATGGAAATTTGGAATGGTTACCGTGCGGGTATTGATGGCGCGATTGATGACTATGACGCGGATGAAGCCTTTGCTATCGATTTATTAGACGAAGAAATTTTAGAAAAATTACAAAATAAAGATAAATTATTTTACCGTATCGGGCAGCAAGCAGATTTTGATGCCCGTGTGGCGCAGTGGATTGCAGCTGCAAGCGGTGAATCACGTAAGGGTGCAAGTGCGCCGGCACAAGTCATTCAATTGGATCGCATTATCGATGAAATGCGTTTGCATAAGTCTGATGATGAACTCGAATTGATGCAGATTGCTTCGGATATTTCAGCAGAAGCGCATACCCGCGCCATGCAAACAGTCAAACCGGGCATGATGGAATATGCACTAGAAGCAGAACTGAATTATGTCTTTGGTATAAATGGCTGTGTACCGTCCTATAACAGCATCGTTGGTGGTGGTGAAAATGGCTGTATTTTGCACTATGTGGAAAATGACAAAGAATTGAAAGATGGTGATTTGGTACTGATTGATGCAGCGTGTGAATATCAACTGTATGCCTCAGACATTACCCGTACTTTCCCTGTTAACGGTAAATTCAGCCCTGAACAAAAAGCACTTTATAATGTCGTGCTCGATTCGCAAATTGCGGCGATTGATGCTGTGCGTATCGGCAACTCGTATAAAGAACCGCATAACGTTGCAGTGCGTATTTTAGTTCAAGGTTTGCTGGATCTTGGCATCATGCAGGGAGATATTGACGAAATCATCGCAAAAGAAGGTTATCGTCAGTTCTATATGCATGGCACAGGCCACTGGCTCGGTATGGACGTGCATGACGTTGGTTCATATAAACAAGACGGTGAATGGCGTGCCTATGAAGAAGGTATGGTCGTGACTGTTGAGCCGGGGCTTTATATTGCGCCAGATGATGAAACTGTTGATGAAAAATGGCGTGGTATTGGTATCCGTATTGAAGATGATGTTGTAGCAACTCAAAATGGTCCACGTGTTTTAACCGCTGCAGTGGTCAAGTCGGTGGAAGACATTGAAGCCTTGATGGCGAAGTAATTTACTGTAAGAGAATAAGCCGGTCAGATGATCGGCTTTTTTTATCTACAAGCAGTCTTATAAATACTAGTCATATAGACAAGGGTAATTAACAATGGAGTTGATTTTATGACGTTAAGTTTTTACAAAAATTAGATATAAGTCTTTTTAAATTAATCGTATAAGTTTTTTATTTTAATCATAATTATGGGTGTTAGAAAAGCTGGGGTGGTTATTCCCTTTAATGGCAATCAACAGGATATTGAAAGACTGATAAATGATTGGCTGGTTTATTTTGAAGAAAACTCAAAATCTGCATTAGATATAGAGTGGCTGACGGATCATATTGTTTGTATCAATAGTGCCGGATTAGCACATTTTGCTTTTACTGAACCTGAAAAATGGAGCAGTTTGCTAAGCAGTCAGTTGCCGATGAAATGGATGATCTTCTTTGATTTTGCAGACACAAATTCAAGCTATAGCTATGCGCTTTATAAAGAGGGTGCAGAAATCAGATGTGTCATTCAAGCGGAAGAAGATGAACTTTACATGGATGGAGAAAGACAAGATTTTGAAAAGGAATGGTTAAACTTTTCAACAAGATATTTATACGAATATGTTGAAAATGGCAAAGTTCAAAAAAAATGGACGACTGATTTAAACAGTTTAAAAGAAGAAATCAATGAAGATTTGGAAAGCTATTATCAGTATTATTATTTTAGCGAAAAGGATCATTTAATTTATCATACTCAATTGGTTCGGCAGTTATTGATTGAACTCTTTAAAAACTATGTCGGTTTTGAAATCTTTGATAGTGATTATAATCCAGTAAAGAAAATAAAGTTTAAGTATAACAATCAGCGTACTTATGATGATTATTTGAGTTTAGCCTCAAGAGGGGATATTGCAGCCCAAATTAAATTGGGCGAAATGTATGAAACGGGATGCGGCGTTGAAAAAAATGATGTTACAGCACAAGGATGGTATCAAAAAGCGGCTGATCAGGGTGATGATGCGGCGATGCTGAAGTTAGCGGTGCTGTTGTTCAGAAAACCATGTAAAACAGAGGTTCATATCGCTTTAGCTCTGCTGAATCAGTCAGTGGAAAAGGGAAATATAAACGCAAGAACGGCCCTTGCTGAAATATATGAAAAGGGCGAAATTCTTGATCAAGATTATAATCTAGCTATGAACTTGTACAAGCAATCGGCAAAACAAGGCTGTGCAATTGCTCCCTATAAAATTGGTTTAATGTATGAGCTGGGTAATGGTGTAAATCTAGACTTAAAGATAGCAAAGCGCTGGTATCACCAAGCGGCGAATGCTTTTAATCAAGATGCAGAAATTCGATTACAGAAATTAATCCAGTATTTTAATGCTTAACTTCCTAAGCACCTTATTTAAATTACTGATGTTACTGCGTAACATCAGTTAGGCAGAATAACAAGGCACTTTTTATGAAGGGCGATGTGAATCATTTGAATGAGGAAGCTGATGCTTGAAATTAAAATGATCTGTGGTTGAGCCGGAAATTTAATCGGCTCAGTCATTTTTATTGTGATTTTAAGTGATTCGCTATTTTTTGAGATGAATATTTACGGCGAGAGATGATTTATTTTGTATTTATTCAGTGCAAATACCCGCAACAAATTTGTATTTCATTATAAAAAATCATGCCCTTGATGTAAGATAAAATCCATTACAGATTATATGTATTTCGAGTGAATTTCCTAAATTCGAATACTTGATAAAAAAGGAAGTAAGCATGCAGCAAGAAGTCATCATTGTCGGTGGTGGTATGGTCGGTTTAAGTCTGGCACTCATGTTGGCCAAAGCCAAAATTGGCGTAAAACTTTTAGAAGCCATTAAATACCCAAATTATGATGATGCAAACCTTGCGCCTTATCACTCTAGTTTTGATGCGCGAAACAGCGCCTTGTCACGCCGTACGGTGCAGATTTATCAAGAACTTGGTCTGTGGGATGCTTTGCAAGAACATGCCACGCCTATTTTAGAGGTGAATATTACAGAGCAAGGCAGTTTTGGTAAGGCACGACTAAAAGCAGAACAAGAAAAAGTCGAAAGCTTTGGACAAGTCATTGAAAATGCATGGCTCGGTCGTGTGTTGCTCACAGAAGTCAAAAAACAACCATTAATCGAATTAATTGATGGCGTACAAGTGACTTCACTGACGCAAGATGCAGACTTTGCATATATAGAAGCACAGCGTGCTGAAGAACAGCTCAAACTACAATCTAAAATCGTGATTGCCGCAGATGGCCGTGATTCATTCTGCCGCAAAGCCCTAGGCGTTGGCGCATCAGAACATGACTATGACCAAGTGGCGATTGTCACTACGGTGCAAACCTCTAAACCGCATGCTCATGTCGGTTTCGAGCGCTTTAGTCCACTTGGCCCGTTAGCGCTATTGCCACTTCCGGGTGAATACCGCCGCTCAGTGGTTTGGCCTGTTCCTAAAGGAACTGAAGGCGAGTGGATGGGTGATGAAAATGATCAGCACTTCTTAGATGCCTTACAAGAAACCTATGGCGACCGTGCAGGTAAATTCCAAAAAACGGGTAAACGTTTCAGCTTCCCATTATCCCAAGTGCTTGCAGAAAAACAAGCTGTCGGCCGTGTAGTGCTGATGGGCAATGCTGCACATACCATTCATCCAGTGGCGGGTCAGGGTTTTAACTTATGTATGCGTGATGCCTATGTACTGCGCCGTTATTTAACAGAGCAAAGTACCCAAGGTGCAGATTTGGGTGATGCAGCTATGTTGCTGGATTATGAAAAATCGCGCCTGACCGATCAGCAGCGGGTGATTAAATTCTGTGATTCAGTTGTACGTGGTTTTAGCAACCAGAATCCAATTTTAAAATTGATCCGCAATACTGGGTTAGTTGCCTTTGACACCATTCCGGGGATCAAGCCTTTGGTCGCGAATTATGCAATGGGGCTAAAAGCATGAGTTTCAATCAAACAGATGTACTGGATGCTGTGATTGTCGGCGGTGGCTTGGTCGGTGGTTTAACGGCATTGTTATTGGCGCAGGGCGGTGTGCAGGCTACGGTATTGGATGCGGCACCTATATTGGATGCAGAAAAAACCAAAAGTATTGCGAATCCTCGAGTTTTGGCGCTCAGTCAAGCCACTATTCATTTACTCAAGACCGTGGGTGTTTGGGAAAAGCTTGCTCGTCAGCAGCCTTATACAGGCATGCAGGTGTGGAATAAAAATGGCTATGGCGAAATCAATTTTGGCCATGCTACAGAGCAAACGCCATCAGTTGAGCAAGCTTTAGGTTCAATGGTCGAACCAAGTGTTTTGAATTTAGCTATTCAAGAAAAAATGCTAGAACAACTCGAAGACTATCGAACCCAAATCAAGGTTAGTCGTGTTGAGCGCGGCGTTGGTGTGTGGATCATTCACCTCGCAGATGGTACCCAGCTCAAAACAAAACTGGTGATTGGTGCAGATGGTGCAAACTCATTTGTCCGTGAGCAAGCTTTCATCGATCTAGATTTATTGGACTATAAGCAAGCCGGTGTGAGCTGTGCAATTAAAACCGCCCAACCGCATCAGCATTTAGCACGTCAAATTTTCTTAGAAACTGGCCCTTTAGCATTTTTGCCGATGGCGAGTCTGAAAAAAGAAGAAAGCGGTTATTGGCAATCGATTGTGTGGACCTTACCAGATGATTATGCCGATGAATATGTGGCTTTATCCGATGTGGAATTTACTGCGTTGCTCACTCGAGAAAGCCATCACATGCTCGGCGAGGTCTTAGAAGCAACACCGCGTGCTAAATTTCCATTGAAAGCGCGAGCAGCACAGCAATATGTGCATGATGGTCTGGCGTTGATTGGTGATGCGGCCCATGTGATTCATCCGCTTGCAGGACAAGGCGTGAATATTGGTTGTTTAGATGCAGCAGTGCTTTGCGATGTGCTTTTGACCGATAAAAAACGGGGTGTGTGGGCACATGAACAAAGTTTGAAGCGATATGAACACCGTCGTAAAGGGCAAAACGATGCCATGATGCATAGTATGTCCGCGATTGGTTGGTTAGAAACCACCACTTTTTCACCTGTGGTGTGGGCGCGAAACTTTGGTTTAAAACAAGTGGAAAATCAGACTGTTCTAAAAGATGCGTTTATGGCTCAAGCCAATGGTCTGAGTATTTTAAAAGATACAATCTACGCAGCTTAGGTCAAAGCCTGATATTTTTTAGACAGTCGTATAAACAAGGTTACGATTTTGATTAAAAAAGATACGATTTTTTGATTGTGGGTACTAGTCGAAATGCTCAGAGATTGCTAAATTTCTGTTAATTTAAAACCAGCCATTCGCTGGCAAACAGAAGTCATTCGCGGGGAGAACACAATGACTGATATGAACGATTATGATGATCCAGAAGATTCAGTAGTTGATGAAGATGAAGCACAAGCAGCTGAAAAAGGTGCAGGTGACGCAGCTGATTCTGCCTCTGATGGTGACACCTCTGAAGCTGAAACATTAACAGTGACTGCAAAACTAAAACAACGTCAGGCGCTTGAAGATGAAGTTGCTGCGTTCTTAGCGCGTGGTGGTCGTATTACCGAAGTCCCTCCAGACGAATCGGCAAAAGATTAAAAATGAAAAAACACCACGTCATGTGGTGTTTTTTTTTGCTTCATTCGCTTGTGCGAGGATGCATGTCATTCAGTTCTTAACTCTGTAGCATGTTTGCTCAAGAAGTTAAGTCGTTATAAGATGTGAAGTCGCTTCAAGCCGTCTTTGGCTTCATATATTTACGACTGATCGCGTAAATAGGATAGAACACAAAATGCAGTAAAAGCAAAAACATACAATTAATAATAAATGCAGCAATATACGGCGGTGCATGCATGGCCGCCACAGCAGCGACAAAAGATTGAAAAAGTAATACCGCACTCAAAACGACATAAGCCCAATAGCGATGCCTATCCCAAAATTGGCTCAGTTTGAGTAAATTACCGACTACAAAATAGAGGGAACAATATCCACAGACCATCGTAATCGCGCTATGATCGGCCGTCATTTGCTCGCCACTAATATAGTGTGGATAGGGTTGAATGCCAGTATAAATAATATGTGCAAGGGCCGTGAGCCAAACCAGATTAAAGAGAATGAACACCAGCGGTTTTTTGACAGACAGATTTATGGACATGTTATAAGTAACTTTTTTCATTCTATTTAAATTATTGTATGGGATAGCTTATGGAACCCGTAGGTCCCATAAGCGGTTCAAATTAAAAATAAAAAAAATTAAGCTTAATCGTTCGCTTGGGTTAACTCTAAAGCACGTTGATAGGCCACTTTCTTTTTAATCCCAGTTAAATCTGCAGCCAACTGAGAGGCAGCTTTAACGGACAAATCTTGAAGTAAACGTGTCAGCAATTTGTCTAACTTTTCTTGCTCTAGGTCTTTTTCTTCGGTCGCACCACCAATCACCAAAACGATTTCGCCTTTTTGCTGATTATGATCAGATTCGACAAAATGAACCAATTCACCTAAAGACATTTTTTTAATGGTTTCAAATGTTTTAGTAATTTCACGTGCAAAGCCCACAGGACGATCTGCACCAAAGACATTCGACATATCTTTTAGGCAATCCACAATACGGTGCGGCGCTTCATAGATAATCATAGTTTGGGTTTCGTCTTTCAGTTTTTCCAGTGCTAGAAGACGTTGTGACTGTTTAGAAGGTAAAAAGCCTTCGAAACTAAAACGGTCACTGGGTAGGCCGACAGCACTGAGAGCAGCAATGGCAGCACAGGCACCTGGCACAGGAATGACACGAATATTTTTTTCTTGTGCAGCTCGAACCAATTTAAAGCCAGGATCACTGATCAATGGCGTGCCTGCATCACTGATTAGCGCCATATTTTCACCCTTTTCGAGGCGTTCAATCAGCTGGTCTATTTTGTTACTTTCGTTATGGTCGTGGCAGGCGGTTAAAGGTGTATTGATACTAAAATGTTTAAGTAATTGTGCGGAAGTTCGTGTATCCTCGGCGGCAATAATTTTAACCGACTTCAATACCTCAATTGCACGATAACTAATATCATCTAAGTGCCCGATTGGAGTTGCAACAACAAATAACTGAGCACTCATAGGTTTCTCCATGTTGGATAATAAGAACAAAATTTTGGGTCTTTGCCTTTTAAGCAGTCTGTTTACTGCTGCACAGGCAGACGTCTTGGTCATTCTACCTGAATCTGGCCCTATGGCGCGAGCCGCATCCAGTATTAAGCAAGGTTTCAATAGCGCATATCAATCGTCAGACTACAAAGTGCCCATTAAGTTTGTAGATTCAAATCAAAAGCAAATTGCAGCGATATTGAAGCAACAGGTAAATAAAAAAACTCAATTGGTGATTGGCCCTTTAGCACGCCAAGATGTTGAAGCACTTGTAAAAGCAAAGCCTAAAGTCCGCGTGTTGGCTTTAAATGAAACGACAAGCCAAATTCCCAATGTCTGGCAGTACAGTTTATCGAAACGTGATGATGCCTTAGCACTCCAAAAAGTCTTCGAAAAAGACAAATTGGCGCACGTGTTAGTGTTACGTCAGCCTGCAACAGAGGCAGAACATGAATTATTGCTCATGTCCTTAATCAGTCAAAGTTCAGTGCCTATACAAGTGATTGAACAGTTCCCAACGAAGCTAGACAAAAATCAAGGGATACTGTTGCTGGGCAATAATGAATGGTTAAACAGTCAAAAAAAACTACCTAAAACAAAACTATATAGCGTCGCCAATGCGATTGAAGCCACTAAGCCCATTCCTGTAGGGCTGAAATTTTGTGATGCACCTGCCTTGCATGACGCACGTTGGCCAGACCTGATCCGAGCTTATGAGGAAAATCCAGTAGATATGCCATATCAACGTCTTTTAGCTTTTGGTGGGGACACATGGCATATCGCAAAACAATATTTGCAAGAACCGAAATTAAAAAGCATTGAGTTTCAGGGGCGAACAGGGCTAATCAGAATTAGTCAAAATAATATTCAGCGTGTTCCTCACTGCTATGAGCGAAGTAAAAAAGGCATCGTGGCGATCTCACTTTAGGGATGAAACGATGCAGCTAAACTTAGAGCAGATGAATTTGGGACAGATGAATCTGGGGCAGTGGGCAGAACGGCAAGCGCTGCGTTTGGTTGAGCAGCAAGGCTATGTACAGGTGCAACAGAATTATCATAGTCGTTATGGTGAAATTGATTTGATCGTTGCACGTGGTCAAGAATTGGTGTTTATCGAAGTTAAAGCCCGTTCAAATACCCGCTATGCCCAAGCCATCGAAAGTATTTCCATTCACAAACAACGTAAGATGATGAAGACTGCGTTGCTTTTTTTAAATGAACAGTCACATTTTCAAAATTATTATTGTCGCTTTGATGCAATTTGTTTTGATTTTTATCAACACTTTGCAAAAACACTACAGCAAGATTTTTCTAAATACCCGTATCATCAGCAATGGATTGAAAATGCTTTTACTTTTGATCAAGAGTTGATTAATCTTTGATAAAACAAACTGTGTAAACGCATAGAAAAATACGTGTGGAAATTTGAGGAGTCGTGCTGAGTGGTTAAGCGTATTGCAATAACGATGCTTTGTGTCGCAAGTTTATCTGGCTGTGCGAGTTTTATTTCGAATGGAACAGGATCAGCACCTGTAGGAACTGAAAGCGGCGCACGCTCATTGGGACAAGTTTTTATTGACTCTTCCATTGTTCGAACAGCAAAAATTAACTTATATAAATTAGATACTCGTTTTAAACAGTCACGTGTCAATATTGAAAGTTTTCATGGCAATGTCTTATTGACTGGGCAAGTGCCAGATAATCATTTAAAAGAATTGGCAGAAGAAAATGTCCGTTCAATGAGTGATGTCAAAACTGTACATAACTATATTACAGTGGGTAATCAGATCAGCTATAGCACCATCATGCAAGATACTGCGGTTACTGCGAATACCCGTGGTTTGATTATGAAAGCGCCTGTGGTATCTGACAGCAAAGTACACATTCATACTGAAGATGCTGTTCTTTATGTGATGGGCCGTTTAAACAGTGCGGAAATCACAGACTTAAATCAAATCTTGCAACAAGTGGGTAATGTAACGCGAATTGTCACTTTAATCGATAATATTGATCAGAACCCAAATCCACAGGCACGTTCAATTAACTCAAGTTACACCACACCTGCTGTAGGCAATGTGCAACCTGAAGTACAAACGCCTGTAGCGATAGATCCGGATGCTGTCGATCCAAATGCTCAATAAAATGTCGGAAATGATGCTGTAAAATATGAATCAATGGTCTCTGCGGCTTCAGCAAAAAATGGATTTGGCTAAATCTTTATACCGAAATTTTCGGTTATATGATTTTGGCAGTTATGCATTAAATCGACTGACACCCAAACAAGGATATCATGTTCAAAACAATATCCCTTATGGTCTAAAAGCGCGCCATCGCCTAGATTTGTATCGCACGTCAGCACCTCGTCAGCAACGTCCACTCATCGTGTTTGTACATGGTGGGGCGTGGATGCATGGTGACAAAAAGGACTATGGATTCATTGGTGAAGCTTTTGCCAAAGAAGGCTTCGATGTTGCTGTCATTAATTACCATCTCGCACCTGAATATATTTTTCCGGCTTCAATTGATGATCTTAGCCTTGCATTAAACTATTTGACGCAGTCTCAGCATAAGTTGCAGATTGAAGTGGAAAATGTGGTGTTAATGGGACATTCGGCAGGGGCATTTAATGTCATGTCTGCACTGTATCATCCGACGCCTTATCAGCTACAAGTGAAAGAGAATATTCGTGCAATTGTGGGATTGGCAGGGCCATATCATTTTGATTATAAAGGTGATCCGATTTGTGCAGATGCCTTTGATCAAAATGTACCGTATCAACAAGTGATGCCGTATTATTTTGTTGAGCACAATCAAGTGAAGCATTATCTATTTACTGCGGATAAAGACAATATCGTTGGCTATAGCAATAGTGAAGATTTAGATCGTCGATTAAAAGCCTCAGGCAACCACAGTCAGTTGATTCAAATCCCACGTGTTGGGCACATCACGATGATTGGTTCAGTTTCGAGTTTATTTAGTCGCTTCTTTAAAACCAAAGCTGAAATCATGCGTGTACTCGATGAAATTAGTCCACGCTAGTAGATAGCTTTCATAAGTCAAAAAAATGATCATTAATTCGTAGCAAGATTAATACTGAAAGCCCTTCTTCCTCTAAGATGAGGGAAATTTTTCATATAAATCCTCTCCTTCTTGCGCGTAATTATGCTCATCCTTGAAAAGGAGAGGGAATATTTTTTGTGAATTAAGTATTGATTTAAAATTGATTTATGAAAGAAGTTTAGTGTTTGACGTTAAATACTAATTTAAGTAATAAAAAAAACCACCATATTTTGGTGGTTTTTTTCTTCTTAGATTTGAATTCCAATTAGGCAGATTTCGCGTAAATATTGGCTTGTATCCACAGATTGCCACGAATATATTGCCCAACATTGAAATCTTTATGCGCCGGATTTCGTGTTGCAACACGAACAATCACCGCTTCTTGGTTTTCTTCGTGGATTAAGGTCACATCATACAGCGTATAGTCTTGCTCTTTAAATTGCATGGCAGTTTTGCCAACAATATGCCCTTGGAACCAAGCTTCGTCTTCTTGGCCAAGATTTTCACCATATAGGTATGCAACCATTTTAGAAAAATCGACGGTGACTGGTGCTTTGTCATCTTCAGACTTCGGTTGCCACGCTTTAATCTGTTCGTGTAAGTCTGCAGGGGCAACACCATTATTTGCTGCCAAGATATCGTTTAAAGCACGATGATGTTTAATCGATGCAGGATCGTCAACGACAAGCTGTTCATGTTCTGCGACAGCTTCGAGTTCATAGGCCCAAGCATTGAGTTGCACACTGTAGGTTACATCTTTTTCATATTGGTCGTGATTGACGCTATATAAACTATCAAAAGCATACACACTGGTATTTGCGCCTAAGTCGAGGCAAAGCACAGCTTGCGTATTGGATTTACAGGTAATAATACGTTCAATGGTGGCTTTGGTTTTATATGGGCTATCAAAACTTGGAAATGCAGTTTTAACGGCTTTAGGTTTATTATTTTCTACCGCAATCACTTGGCACAGTTGTATCGACGCTTTTGATGGACCTTGAATCAGCCAGGTACTTTGATCCATATCACTTTCTTGTGCACATAAACCCATCGGCATAATGGGTGCATCCAATGCCTGACCCAGCCAAACTGGTACATCCGTTGTCGGGTTGCCGGTGAGCAAATTCCAATGTTCAACATGACTACCAAAAGTTTGATCTTCAATAGTGATAATTTCAGGGCTATTTTGTTTTTTCATATGCACAATTGATATTGGGTTGGTTTCATAATTAATAAATCGAGGGTTATTTGAAATTTTCAAGTCACCGACGTCATATTTATCATGAAATCATGCATAAAAAATGTTTTCAGTAGGATTTAAATGTAAAAGCATTGGAAAATAAGCCCAAGTTGGAGTCATTTTGCAGCTTTTCGATTCTCATGATTAGAGAAATGTAGATCCATTCAGCGGATGCAGATCCCCAAATTGTCATGTAGATTTGTTACTATGAGTCATGTTTAAAAGTGAATGGAAAATCAGTGCTGCCATTTAAATTATGGGTGGATGCAGATGCGTTACCACGCATTTTACGTGATGTAATTATTCGTGCTTCTGATCGTTACCAGTTAGAAGTCACTTTTGTCGCCAATCAAAATGTTGGGATAACGCCTTCGGTGCGGATTAACTCAATTCAAGTCATGAGCGGGGCAGATGCCGCGGATAAAGAAATTATTCAGCGCATGAAAGAGCACGACATCGTAATGACACAGGATATTCCACTTGCTGCTGAAGTGATTGAGCGGGGCGGTATAGCGATACATCCACGCGGTGAGATTTATACCACAGCAAATGTCAAAGCACGTCTACACTTGCGCGACTTTATGGATACTTTACGGGGCGCAGGTGTGCAAACCGGTGGTCCAGCACCGATTTCTGAACGTGATAAGCGCGAATTTTCCAGCAGCTTAGATCAAACCATTCAAAAGCAAAAACGTAAAACGGCGCAGAAGTAAAAACCATGCCATCTAAAACAAATCTAGCGACGACCTATGCGTTGTTGGTGTTCATTTGGTCGACCACGCCACTTGCCATCGTTTGGAGTGTCAGTGATATCAATGCGTTTTGGGCACTGACATTACGCTTTTTTATCGCATTACCCTTGGCTGTTGCATTATTGTTTATTTTTAAACATAAACTTCCGATGGATAAAACCTCGCTGCACAGTTATTTGGCGGGGGCATTTAGTTTTATTGGTTCTCAGATTTTTACCTATATGGCAACGGCCTATCTCAGCTCAGGCATTATTGCCCTGATGTTTGGTTTGGCACCAATTATGACGGGTCTGATCGGTCGTTTCTTCTTTCATACCTATCTGCATCGCTTGCAATGGATTGGGATGTTGATTGCCGTTTGTGGTTTAGCCATTATTTGCTTAGGCGGCAGTGATCAGCACGTACAGCCTGTTGGTATTGTCTTAATGTTAATGAGCGTATTCGTCTACTGTATGTCGATTTTTTGGGTGAAAAAAGTCAATGCACCTTTGCAGCCTATGTCTCAGGCCACGGGTTCGATTCTTATCTCAGCACTATTTTCTGCCGCGATGCTACCGTTTATTTGGCAGTATGCACCGACACAGATGCCTTCGACCAAAGCACTCATTGGCTTATTTTATGCAGTGATTATGGCTTCATTGATTGCAATGTTTTGTTATTTCAAACTGGTACAAAACATCAAGGCGACAACTTTGTCTTTAACAACGGTACTCACACCCATGCTTGCTATGCTCTTTGGTGCTTTACTGAATGATGAAAAATTATCATTGATGGTTTTACTTGGTGCTGTGATTCTATTATCAGGCTTGTTTGTTTATTTTTATAAAGATTTTCGGGCGAACAGAGAGCTCGCCCACAAATTAAAACATTGATTAAAAATCACTCTTTGTTTTGGGTCAGTGCGATACACTCTGCAAGTTTGACGCGGTCTTGAGGGAGCAGTGTGATAAAATAGGCACCCGTACGGTATAAGTTGCTTTCTTCTTCACGGCTATAAACCACTTGCGCAGTTGCCGCAATATGGAAGAAATTTTCAGGGTGGCTTAAGGTCACATGGATATAAGTACCTTCTTTAATCGCGCGTTCGCTAAAAAAGCTCAAACCAGTCTCTGAGAAATTCACATGCTCAGGCACTGGTAACATGCTTTGTACAATTGCGTCGTATAAAGAACCCGTAATAAGGTTTAACTTTTGGTTAAATAAGGATAAGATTCGAGCAATTTGTTGATCTTTCTCAGCTAATTGTTCTAATTCGTAGTTGAGTGCATGATCAAATTGATCTAATTCAGCAAGTAGTAGAAAATAGCGCGGCAATACAAAATTAGGATCGTAAGGATCATTCAGTGCAACATCATCAGAGATAATCTGATAGTTGATGCGCAAAGCAGCATCGATACGCGACATTACACGGCGTTCAGTTTGAACGCTTTGATGCTGTAAATTTTCCATAATATATTACCTCGGACTAGATGGTTATGTTTAAACCAATCTCGCTGTATATAGGGTTGAGATACACTCGCGCTCGGCGCAGTAACCACTTTATTTCTTTTATTGCTCTGGTATCCATGATCGGCCTCACGCTTGGTGTGGCAGTCCTTATTACAGTTTTATCTGTGATGAATGGTTTCGATCGTGAGCTGAAAACTCGTGTCTTAGGAATGATACCTCAAGCCACTGTTTCTTCAACACAAATTTTAACAAATTGGCCTGAACTTGCAAAAAAAATTGAGCAGCATGAGCATGTTCAAGGGGTCGCACCATTCACCCAATTACAGGGAATGTTGACGGCACAAGGTCAAGTGTCTGGCATTATGGTCAGTGGGATTGAACCGCAGTATGAAAAAAAGGTATCAATTATCCAAGACCATATGGTGGAAGGCAGTATCGATAACCTGAAAAAAGGTGAGTTTGGTATTGTCCTTGGCAAGCAAATGACAGATGCCTTAGGTTTAGGCTTGAATGACAGTGTGACCTTAGTGCTTCCTGAAGCAACTCCTTCGCCGGCTGGGGTCGTTCCGCGTTTTAAACGATTTAAAATTGTGGGTATTTTCAGTATTGGTGCAGAGGTTGATTCGATGATGGGCTACGTGGCCCTGAACGATGCGTCGACTTTATTAAGACTGCCAGATGGTGCGCAAGGCATCCGTATGAAGTTGGATGATATTTTTGCAGCGCCACAAGTGTCTCAAGAAATTGTGCGTGATCTACCTGCAAACTTCTATGCTTCTGACTGGACTTATACACACGGCAACCTATTCAGCGCGATTCAAATGGAAAAGGCAATGGTGAGTTTATTGCTGTTCCTGATTGTATTGGTTGCAGCATTTAATATCGTGTCTTCATTGGTGATGGTGGTTACTGATAAAAAATCCGATATTGCCATTTTGCGTACTCTAGGCGCTTCACCGGCTACAATCACGCGGATCTTCATTGTGCAAGGTACAGTGATTGGGGTGATTGGTACGGTGTCTGGGGCGATTTTAGGGATTATCGCTGCATCGAGTATTAGTAATTTAGTCGGTTGGTTGAATACAACATTGGGCTTAAATATGTTTGATGCTTACTTCATCAACTATTTACCGTCTTATTTAAGATGGCAAGATGTTGTGGTGATTGTATCTTTATCATTGGGTCTTAGCTTTATCGCGACTATTTATCCGGCATTACGTGCAGCTAAAGTTCAACCTGCAGAGGCTCTACGCTATGAGTAATTTAGTTTTAGATGCCCAAAACATTACCAAATCTTTTACCGATGGGAAGTCTACAGTCGATGTGATTCGTGGACTTTCATTACAAGTCAAAGCAGGTGAGTTTGTTTCGATTGTGGGGTCAAGTGGTTCTGGTAAAAGTACGTTGTTGCATGTATTGGGTGGCTTAGATCGTCCAACATCGGGTCAAGTGATGATTAATGGTCAACGCTTTGACACTTTAGGTGAAGCAGAGCGTGGTTATATCCGTAATGAGCATTTAGGTTTTGTATACCAATTCCATCACTTGCTGCCTGAATTTACCGCCTTTGAAAATGTGGCAATGCCATTGATGTTACGTAAGTCGAGTAACTTCAAAGAAGTGAAGCAGCAAGCTGAATATCTTTTGGAACGCGTTGGACTTTCCCACCGCATGACGCACAAACCGGGTGAGCTTTCAGGCGGTGAACGTCAACGTGTGGCTTTGGCTCGTGCATTGGTAGCAAGACCTAAGTTGATGATGGCTGATGAGCCAACAGGGAACTTAGACCGCAAGACTGCGGTGAAGATTTTTGAGTTGCTGTCTGAATTACGTAAAGAATTTAACATGGCAATGCTAATTGTGACCCATGATGAATATTTAGCTCAATCTGCTGATGCGATTTTGCATATGCAAGATGGTTTATGGGTAGATGACTAAGCGCTAAATTGATTTTGTAAAAAATTAGTGGATTAAGATTGTTTGATTGAAGCTCACCGCGGTGGGCTTTATTATTGCCAGCACATAATAAAAATAATGACGACTCATGTTACAAAGTTTTTGTATTGGCTGGATTTTAGGTATTTCTTTTATGGGGTTCATGTTTTGGAATCCACAACTCTCGACAGCTCAGTTGCTTTTTATTGTCCTGATTTGGCTAGTGCTACAGCTCTACATTTCACCAAAACTAAAAAGTATCTTTTCGAAAATCTTACAGCTCAGTGCAAATCTTTGCATAGGTGCAATTCTCGGCTTTAGTTTCGCCAATACTCAACTCGATCAGCGTTTGGCATTGGTTGAACATCAGAGCAGACAAGGCGAGTTTATAGCGTATATTCCACAGATCAGCCAACTCAAAGACCAAGCAATTCAGCAAAAAATTGAAGTGATCAATCTGAATAATCAGATTCAATATTTTATGGCGTATTTACCCAATTCAATTTTGCAAAGTCATGAGCAGACGATTCAGTTGGTCCCTGGACAATATTATCGAATGTATGGTGAGTTACGACCTACCCAAAGCTATGTGACAGAAGGTGCATTTGACCAAGAGCGGTGGAGCGTACAGCAAAATATACATGCTAGTTTAAAGGTGAAGTCGGTCGAATTGATACCACCCCAACATATGACTGCAATGGGCTACGGTCAACAGTATCAACGGCATCAAGGTGTGTTACATCAGTTCAAAATAAAAGTCGAACAACAACGTTTATATTTAAGAGCGTTTATATATCAACAACCGCTGCAGAATCATGGCTTGCTGTTAGCGCTGCTTACAGGTGATAAAAGTTTACTCACTGAAGGCACCAGTGAGTTATTTCAACGCTTTGGGATGAGTCATTTACTGGCGATCTCTGGTCCGCATGTACTGGTTTTTGCTAGCATGCTCTGTTGGGCGATGCAGTTGGGTATCCGTAAATATTGTCCCAAAATCTATCTCAAATGGCCTAAACAATATGTATTGGTCGTGCCCTTTATCTTCTGTGTCCTTCTATATTGCGCATTTACTGGCTTTGAAATACCTGCACTGAGAACGCTGACGATCTGCCTAGTTGCAAGTAGCATGCTGTTGTTACGGCAAACCATTCAGCCTTTTCAACTGCTGATTTTTAGTGCCGCTATTTTATTGCTAGTGGACCCCTTTAGTATTTTATCCGCAGCATTTTGGTTGTCTTATGGCGCATGCTTTATTTTACTGCGGATTTATCAAACCTTAAGGAAGCATTTACTGGCTCAAACGGACGCCAGTTTTTGGCAAAAGTTAAAGCATTCAATGTGGTTGATGGTGGAATCACAATGGAAAATCTTTGTCGCTTTATTTCCATTGATGGTGATTTTTTTCAAGCAAGTGACTTGGATTAGCCCACTAAGTAATTTATTTGCCATCCCGTGGTTAGGGGCTGTGGTGGTTCCTTTAGATATCATCGGAGGGGCACTTTCTTATATTTCTACACCTTTGGCGCATTTGGTTTTTTTATTCAATGATCTGTGTTTGGAAATATTGCATGTGTTTCTCTATGGCTTAGATCGACTCTTTGCACCAAAAATGCAAGATGTCGCATTGACGTCAACTCAAATCATACTGTTGATACTCGCCATAGTAATCTTATTTTTACCTGAAGGAATCTTGCCAAAATATTGGGCGGTCATTGCCTTTTTTACTCTGTTTATCCCATGGAAAAATTCAGCAAATTTTCAGCTTTCAATTTTAGATGTGGGGCAAGGGCAGGCGATCTATATCCGTTCTGTAGATCATCATATGATGGTGGACTTCGGTGGAAACTATGATGAAAGTCAATTTAGTGTCGGGCAGAATATCATCCGACCATTTTTGAGTGTGCAAGGTGTCCATCGACTAGATCGGGTATTATTGACTCATTTAGATCAAGACCATAGTGGTGGTTATTTCTCATTGGAGGAACTGCTTGATATTGGGCAGCTTTCAAGTAATGAGCGGGTACAAACCACGAACCAAGCTCCACAGCGCTTATGTCAGCGTGGTCAGCAGTGGAATTGGGATCAGCAAGTATATTTTGAAATACTCTCGCCAAAGCCTGAAGATCTGACAGATGCCAAATGGAATGCCAATGAACGTTCTTGTGTTCTATATGTCACGGTCAAAGGCGTCAATGGCCCACGACATTTTCTATTGATGGGGGATGCCGGTTGGGAGACGGAATATCAAATATTAAGTGATTATCCAGATCTAAAAGTCGATGTCTTGATGCTTGGGCACCATGGTAGTCGGCACAGTTCATCCTATGCATTTTTAAACCATTTTAAGCCCAAGTTGGCGATTGCTTCCGCAGGGCGCTTTAATCGTTATGGACATCCTGCAAACATGACACAAACACGTCTCAAACAATTAGACATTCCACTCTTGCAAACTGCACAAAGTGGAAGTATCCATTTCAAGCAAAATAAACAGCAAATTGAACTAATTGAAGAGCGGACAAAGTATAAATGGCTCGATCTATATCGCAGGCTATCTAAAGAATCCGAATAGAAAAACTACTTCAAGTATATTGCTTGAAATGTCATTCTGCCACATTTTTTATTGTTTGAAGTCTTTGATATTCCTCACGAATATCACGAATGCGTTGAGCGGCTTCTTCATCACTAATATTGTATAGATTTCTCAATTTTGGATTGGCTTTAAAGCGTTTATAGCTCCAGTGATAATGCTCTGGGTAACGATGGATTAAATCTTCCACTGCTTTAAAGATAACCATCGAGCCATCATCTGCATTACCTTGATAAATATTGTCATCGATAGGTTCGATATGCATATCAAAACCATGATTATCGTTACGAATGGCATATAGTAAGAGCGCACGTGCTTTGGTTTTTTGAATTAGTTTTGCACTTAAGTTGCTGGTTTTTAGTGGAATACCAAAGTATGGAATCATTTCGCCGCCGGCATTGGGGGTATGGTCTGGCAAGATCACAGTCGTCCCACCTTGTTTTAAGGCTTTGAAAATCTGACGTACACCTGATTCATCCGTAGGAACCAATATTGCTTGCTCACGGCTTCGAGCAGCACGGACAAAATTGTTGGCAGATTCGCTTTTTACCGGCTTGTACATGATGGTCATTTGAGTGTACTGCGCAACCCATGCATTCATGATTTCCCAAGTACCAAAATGTGGTACTACGAGTACAACGCCTTTTTGTAGGGCGAGCGCTTCATGTAAATATTCAGCGCCATGTACGTGATGAATCCGTTGAATATTTTTTTCTGTACTTGCACCCCAAATGTTAAAAAATTCAAAATAAGAACAAAGTTCGTTTCGAATCGCTTGTTTAGTGAGTTGAATGCGAGCTGACTCTGATAATTCAGGCAATGTAATTTTAAGATTGCGTTGAATCGTAGAGTAGGTTTTAGAGATTTTTAAAACATTGACTAACCCAGCCAAACCTTTTGCAATTAATCTTGAAATTTGAATAGGTTGACGGCTGATAAATTTTAACAGGTGATATGTGGTGTCCTGTGAATTTTGGTCGGTCATCTTATTTAAGTCTGAAAGAAATGAAAGAAAATTTAAAATAATTATAGGGGAAAATGAATTGATTAGACAGTTATAGCGATTAGCGTGTATATAATGACTACAAATTAACAATCAAATGGGTTTTTTTATGTCCGAATGGCCACCAAAACCTGAAGAAAAACAGCAAAGTTCTTCAAACAATATTCAGCAGCCAACTGGAAATGAATGGAAAATATTAGAAAAAGCCGTGCTTTCTTCCGTTGAAGAACAACGTAGAGCACGTAGATGGGGTATATTTTTTAAATTTTTAACCTTTGCTTATTTGCTATTTATTATCATTGCGATGGCAAAAAGTTGCAGCATGTCGTCATCTGATCAAGCAGCGACAGCGGGTTCACATATTGCCGTGGTTGATATCATTGGGACCATTGCAGCGGACAAGCAAAGTGTAAACAGCGCAAATACCATCAAAGCTTTGAAAAAAGCCTATGAAAACAAACAAAGCAAAGCGATTGTTTTAAATATTAATTCACCAGGTGGTTCACCTGTTCAGTCTGATGAAATTTGGCAAGAAATTCAGTACTTGAAAAAAGCCCATACCGATAAAAAATTGTATGCCATTATTGGTGATACAGGCGCTTCAGGTGCGTACTATATTGCGTCTGCGGCAGATGAAATTATTGTCAATCCTTCAAGTTTAGTGGGTTCGATTGGCGTGATCATGCCGAATTATGGTGTTAGTGGTTTGATGCAAAAATTCGGTGTAGAAGATCGCACCATGACTTCGGGTGAGAACAAAGCCATTTTATCCATGACTCAACCTGTAGATGCAGCACAAAAAGCACATGTTCAAGGTGTACTTGATAATGTTCATGCGCATTTCATTAATGCAGTGAAGGAAGGTCGCGGTAAGAAATTAAAATCAAATGATCCAGCTATTTTCTCAGGTTTATTTTGGACGGGTGATCAGGCTGTGAAGCTAGGTATTGCTGACCGTACAGGTAGTTTAAATAGCCTGAAACGTGAATTGAAAACTGAAAAAGCCGTGAACTACACCATTGAAAATAGTCCGTTTGATTCTGTACTAGGTCGTATGGGAAGTTCATTTGGTCAAGGTTTGGCAAGCGCATTGTCACAACAGGTTCAATCTGAAAACAGCACGAAATTACAATGAAACCGTTAATTCATTTTGCGCACGCCAATGGCGTGCCATCACGGGTTTATCAAAAATTGTTTGATTTACTGAGTGATGAATATGATGTGATCTATGTGCCGTTACTTGGGCCTGATAAGCGTTACCCAATCGATAACCATTGGAAAAGCTTAACACAGCAAGTCATTGACAGTATTGTACGTCAGGCCAATGGTCGTAAGGTGATTGGATTAGGTCATTCATTAGGTTCGGTTTTAACATTTCAGGCTGCTTTACAACGCCCAGAATTGTTTGAACAAGTGTTAATGATTGATCCGCCTATGATCATGGGGAAAGAGTCTTTTGCTTTGCACATCGCAAAACTCCTCAAACTTAAAGTCCTCGATAAAATGTCCCCAGCAGGATTGTCGAAGCGTCGTCGTGATCATTGGGACAGCCGTGAACAAGCAGCAGAGCTTTTAAGGCCGAAAGGTTTTTATAAAGATTTCGATCCAGACTGTTATCAAGCTTATATTGATCATGCCTTGATGGACGATAAACTGCGTGGTGGGGTGGAATTGACGATTTCACGTGATGATGAGGTTCATATTTTTCGAACTAATCCTTCACTGTGGTGGTTACCTCATGCTCAACCGCAAGTACCTGTACAGCAGTTAATTGCAGAGCAGGGACCATTTTTAGCTCGGCACTTTCCACAAATGGTAGAGAAAAAATTTGGGATTCCATTTAAAGTTGCTGCGGGGAGTCATATGTTCCCATTGGAACATCCTGTGGAAACTGTTGAATTGATCAAAGATTTACTTAAATTGCCTAAGCGTCATCATTAAACCTTAAAAACCACAACACATAAAAAAAGCACTCTATAGAGTGCTTTTTTTATAAATGAAACATTCTACTTTTGAGATTTATTTCGCATTTTCAAATTGTAAAACAACTTTGTTGTTGGCATCTAAAAATTTCAAATGATCTTTAGAGGCATCATAATGAGTAACTTGGCTCAATGCCTGCGAAAAATGTTGAGGAATATTTGTCGCAGTCAAACACGCTCTTTGTGTTGTAGCAAGGTTTGAAAATTGGATTTTTGTGTTTTGCACAGCGTAGCCGCCCATGAATCGATTACAACCATCTGAACCACTTACACGAGTGTCGTCGAAAGTGATGGTGGGTACGTTCGAATTGTTAGGGTCAGCTTCAAGCTTAACGCCTTGAATTTCACTCGCAACCCAATTTTTGTTTTGTAATTTATCTAAATTACGATCAGTAGCTGGATTTGATGTCGTAGCACAACCAATCATACCCAGTGTTATACATGCACAAGTCGCCAGTGTGATGGATTTTAACATGTGATTTTCTCCACTTTTGTTTGAAGGATGTAATATTTCTAGATTTATAAGGTTTACTAATTGCAATATAAGCTTATTATTTTAATGATGCTAAAAGCTTTAATTTAACTAAAAACTACATATTGATCATAAAGTTGAACATTCTGCAAAAAATGGATTTTAGATTTTAGATTTTAGATTTTAGATTTTAGTAATAAATAGAGTTTTATTTGGCACTGAAAAAACAAAACGCACCCTAAGATGCGTTGATTGTTAAATTATACAGTTGCTTAGAACTTACAGAATTGAACAGGTTGTTGCAAAGGCTCACCACGATATAAAACACCGTTTTCAGTGTGTTGAATGGTGCCATTACAAATCCATTCTGCCACTTGAGGGTAAATCACATGCTCAAGCACGTGAACACGATCTGCCAGACTTTCAGCATGATCATGCACATTGACTTTAAGTACGCCTTGAGCAAGCGCTTGACCAGCATCCAGCTCTGCAGTCACATAGTGAACTGTACAGCCATGGAAGACATCACCGGTGTTTAAAACACGTTGATGAGTATGCATTCCTTTATAATTTGGCAGCAGAGAAGGGTGGATGTTAATCATTTTTCCTTCCCATGCTTTGACAAATTTTGCGCTTAAAATGCGCATAAAGCCTGCCAAAATGACCAAATCAACATCCCAGTCGAGCAGTTGTTGATGCATCACATCATCAAAAGCTTCACGACTTGGATATTGCTTATGTTCAATGACTGCAGTTGCAATCTTTGCTTTTTCTGCACGTTGCAGTGCAAAAGCATCAGGTTTATTGGAAATTACCCCAACGATTTGACCTGATAGATTGGCATCGATCAGGGCTTGCAGGTTAGATCCGCTGCCTGAAACAAGTACAGCAATTTTAATCATGAACGTTGCTTATGCGAAAACTACACGGATTTTTTCGTCAGCGCCTTCAACAGATTCAGCATTGTCTGCAATGTGACCCATTGTGAATGCTTTTTCGCCAAGGCTGTTGAGTAATTCAACAGTTTTGTCAGCATCTGCTGCATCAACTACGAGAACCATACCCACGCCACAGTTAAATGTGCGGTACATTTCAAATTGTTCAACACCACCTTCTTTTTGAAGTAGTTTGAACAATTCTGGCCATTCCCAAGATGCTTCATTGACTACCGCTTGAGCACCATTTGGCAGTACGCGAGGTAAGTTACCCGGTAAACCGCCGCCTGTGATGTGCGCCATAGCGTGTACATCCACTTCTTTCAATAACTGAAGAATTGGTTTTACATAAATACGTGTTGGTTCCATTGCTGTATCTGCAAGTGGACGACCATCAACGATTTGAGTAAGGTCAACGTTTTTCACATCTAAAATTTTACGAAGAAGTGAGTAACCGTTTGAGTGTGCGCCAGAAGATGCAACACCAACTAAAACGTCACCCGCTTTAACTTTAGAGCCATCAATAATTTTGCTTTGCTCAACTACACCTACGCAGAAACCTGCAAGGTCATAGTCTTCGCCTTCATACATACCTGGCATTTCAGCAGTTTCACCGCCAACCAATGCACAGCCTGCAAGTTCACAACCCGCACCGATACCAGTTACAACATTTGCTGCAACGTCAACGTTGAGGTGGCCAGTTGCATAGTAGTCAAGGAAGAACAGTGGTTCAGCACCACATACAAGAAGATCGTTTACGCACATTGCAACCAAGTCTTGACCAATTGTGTCATGACGGTTCAAATTCAATGCTAAACGCAATTTTGTACCAACACCATCTGTGCCAGATACGAGAACAGGTTCTTCATAACCTTTAGGAATTTTACAAAGAGCGCCGAAGCCGCCTAGGCCGCCCATTACTTCAGGACGTGCAGTACGTTTCGCGACAGATTTGATACGATCGACTAACGCGTCGCCCGCTTCAATGTCGACACCTGCATCTTTGTAGCTTAAACCAGTGTTTGGGGTAGAAGTTGAGTTGCTCATAATGAAGTCTCCGCATTCGCGCGGGGATTATAACCTGAATATGCAAAACTCTTATGCTATTTCGCACTAAAATGTTATCTTTATTAAAATATTTTCCTTTCTATAACGATTACATTGAAAAAAGGTGACTTTATATGGGTGATCGCACCTTGCGCCGAATATTTATTCTTGCTGGGATAGCATTGATCATATGGGTTTTATACTTATTAAAGCCTGTAGTTGTTCCTTTTATCGGCGCATTTCTAATTGCATATTTATTTAGCCCTTTAGTCGATAAATTACATAATATTGGCTTGCCGCGCTGGTTATCTATCAGTTTGGTCTTTATTGGAATTGGTGTTGCTATATTCCTTGCAATGTGGTTCCTCGTACCACTGGTATGGGAACAGTTGATGTATGCGAAAAACAATATTCCAAGCAATATTCATTGGGTCAACTATACATTCCTGCCGTGGTTATCAGAGACATTTAATCTTGTACCGATGGAAATTGATACAGAGCAAATGTCAGCAGCGATCATGGAGTATATTCAAACCAACTATAGTGCAGACAGTATCCAAGCCATGTTGTTAAAAGTGGCACAATCGGGTCTGAATTTCATACAGATTGGTGGCACGATTGTCTTAATTCCAATCATAGCTTTCTATTTCTTATTAGATTGGGAACGAATGTTAGAAAACATGCGTCGACTTATTCCACGTAAATATGAAAAAAGCACGCTCACAATCGTGGGCGAATGTCATGAAGTTTTAGGTGCATTTGTAAAAGGCCAATTCTTGGTAATGTTCTTATTGGGCGTTGTATATGCGGTTGGACTTCAATTGGTGGGTATTGAGGTCGGCATCATCATCGGGATGATTGCGGGTCTAGCCAGTATTATTCCGTATTTGGGTTTTGCGGTTGGTATTATTTCGGCAATTGTGGCTTGCCTGTTCCAATTCGGTTTGGATTGGGTGCATTTGGCCTTAGTACTGGTGGTATTCATGGTAGGGCAGGCAATAGAAGGTTATATTTTACAGCCTTTCTTATTAGGCGACAAAATTGGTTTGTCTCCTGTGGCAGTGGTATTTGCAGTCCTTGCAGGCGCGCAATTGGCAGGACTCCTCGGAATGCTCATTGCACTACCCGTTGCAGCGATTATTGTGGTGTTATTACGTCATGCGCGTGAAAATTATGAGAAAAGTAATTTATACCGAAATGATGTACTTGTGGTGAATGATGCTGAAATTGGCACATTAAGCGTAGAAACCAATCAAATTGCTGTCGATATTGAGCTCAAAAATCAGTCTGCAAATTCGCTGCAAGATCCTGAAATTTCGAGTAACATTGAACGATCAGAACATAAAGATTGATAAGGCCAAAATATAGATATGCGTCAATTGCAGTTAGATATAGAACCACAACTCGATGCCCGAATTAGTGATTTTTCTGGGCCGAGTTGGGGGCATGTAATCGATGGTGTTCGTCAGTTACATGCTGGTTTAATGAATCGTTTCTATATCTATGGTGGAGCTGGCACAGGAAAAAGCCATTTACTGTCTGCAATATGTGATTCTTATTTAGAAATTGGCAAATCAGCAATTCAAGTTTCATTGCTTGAATTGCTCGATGCGCCAACTGAAGCGATTACTTCGCTTGATCGCTATGATTTGGTGGCTTTAGATGATATTGAAGCCATCAGTGGAGTTCCACATTGGCAAAAAGCCGTTTTTCACCTGATTAACTATAATAACGAAGAAGGTGGTCAATTGGTCTTTTCATCTCGACTAGCGCCAATTGAACTCAAACTTGAACTGCCAGATCTACAGTCTAGATTAACTCAGGCTGTTAGTGTGAAAGTGCCGAATGGTAGCTTATACGCAGACCGTCAAGCGCTCGTGAACTCTGTTTTAGCGCGACGTGGCATCCATATGGATCAACAAATTGTGGATTATTTGTTGGCACATGGGCCGCATCAGGCGTCTATTTTACTTCGCTCTTTAGAACAACTGATTCAGATGTTAAAAGGTGAAAAAGTCAAATTGAGTCATGCCAATTTAAGACAAATTTTTGCCCTAATTGATGAATATCGGTAAGCAATAAAAATTCTTGAGTAATTACTCAAGCTGTGACAAAGTACATAAAAATATTTTAATGTTGCAAGGATTGTGCAACTTAAGAATAAAAAGATAAAAAATATTTAAGGAGATGGATATGCTCAAACAGAGCATAGGCATTGGCATGCTTCTCATGGCAGGTCATGCATTTAGCGCAGAAATTACCGTTACAACCACTGAAGATGTTGTAAAGGATGACAAGGAATGTTCACTTCGTGAAGCCATAGAATATATCAATAATGGTATGCCAGAAGCCGGATATAATGGTTGCGGGGGGAAAGACGCCTATGCCTCAATTTCTCTGAAAAAAAATGAAGTTTATAAACTCACTAAAAAAATTGATATTAAAGCAGAACTGAACCTGAAAACGGCGTATGACACTAACGTCAATGAAGATGTCGTACTCGGTCTTAATAATGCCGTCATTGAAATGACCGGTAAGGATCAAATTTTTAATATTAATGACGGCGAAAAAGAACTAATTGCGATCAATTTTAAAGAAATTTCATTTAAAGGATGTAAGCAAGATCAGTGCGCTGATAAAGGCGGCATCCTTTTTAATAATGAAAAACTCACACTTGAAAATGTAAAGTTTGAAGATGGTAATGCACGACTTGGTGGTGCAATCTACAATGTTGGATTCTCAGAAGATGGCGCAGCTGTAGCAAGCCGTCTGTATATGCGAACCACAATTTTTCAAAACAACAAAGCGGTAGATGGTGGTGCAATTTACTCAGAAGCACCGGCTTATGAAATCTATACATCTTTGTTCAAAAATAATGAAAGCACATCTGGTCGAGCGATTGTTTATAATCAAAATGGGCTCGCAGACATCAGCAAGTTGGTGTTCAGTAATCCTCAAAATATCATTGCCAATAGTACCTTTTTCAAAAACAAAGGTTTTGCTGTCAACTTACGTGATGGTTTAGCACTCAATAATATTACAGTACTGAAGAACAGTGGTGGTATTGAACTAAATAGTACTTCTGAGCATGCTTATTTAGCCAATAGTGTGGTGATTGGTAATGCGCTCAGTGGCACCGCTCAAGATTGTAAAGTTGTGAACTCAGGAACAGACAAATCTGTTTTTTATAACAACTTAGTGGCTGCAAGTTGTCCTGTTGGGCCTGTTGCAAATTTAAATGATGTGTGGTCTGGGACAAGTTTAATCGCGGGTGAAGATGAAGGTAGCTGTAAAACCTTAACAGAAGATCGTAATGCACTTTTCTGTCCATTTACCACAGCAAACAACGCATTTATTGGTTATTTACGTCCTCGTATTTTATTAGATTACGAAACGATTTTCTCAAGCCCGATATTAAATAAGGGGAAGACCACAGCAGATGGCAATGAGCATCATGTGTATTGTGAGTCTTCTGATCAGCGTGGAAAAAATCGTAATTTGGATGATGTTTGGTGTGATCGTGGAGCTATAGAAATTGTGGTTCCTGTGAGTATGCCTCGATTAGGTAAAGACATTCGTACAGGTGAAGTGGCCAAGTTTAATATTTTAGATGCATTAGGTGACAGTGATTTAATTCCAAAAGAAGAATGTACAAAAGTGATGGGTATGGCAAATCCAACGGGTGAGCCATGGCAAGATGGTTGCCCAATAATTGTACAAAGCACCGAATCTAAAGGTAAATTTACACTGAATTTGAATGGTGATTTTGAATACACGCCAAATGGAAATTGGCATGGCGCAGATATTTTTGAATTGCGTGTGGTGACGTCTTCAACCCGTTTTAATACTTCGGCAAAAAATTATTTAGCTGCAGAAGTGCGTATTTTCCAAGAACCAAACAATGAAATGGAAAGTAAAACCGTTAAAACTTCGGGTGGTGCTCTAGGCTGGGCGAGTATTTTTGCGCTGCTTGGCTTAGTTGGATTTCGTCGCTTTAAAAAATAGTCTGGATAGAATTAAGGACAGCACATGAAAAATTATAAAAAAGGATTGCTGGCGGTCATGGTCCTTGCGGCTATGTCATCTATGGCAGCAACAAGTAACATCATCAAAGTTACGACCTTTGATGATGAAAATGGTGAAAATCTCAATCAATGTTCTTTACGTGAAGCGATTGAAACTGCACGTAAAAACAAATCTTTTGGTGGATGTAATGTCGGTAATCCAAATAATGGGCAGACCGATTATATTCAACTTGAAGCAGGTGAATATCTTCTGACTAAAGGTGAGTTAGTTCCGGTCAATCAGATCGTGATTGAAGGGAAAAGTCGCTTTAACTATGATTCAAAAAATTTACTGACGCAGAAATTTCCTGCCTATGAAGATATTAGAACGACGATTAATGCCCAAGGCAAATCTCGTATTTTTAATACTTCACGTTCAGAAGCCAACTTTATCGTCAATAATGTTCGCCTTACTGGCGGGATGGCAGAAGATCGAGGTGGTGCCTTGTATTTAGGGGGAGCATTTACCTTAAATAATGGTGCAATTGAAAACTCTCAAGCCAAAGTTGCTGGCGGTGCAATCTACTCCGTTGCGCATAATATGTCGAAAAAAACATTATTGGTGAGCAGTTTAGTTCAGGGCAACATCGCACCTAAAGGTAGTGTTGTTGCTATGGACTGTATCGGGAACTTGGGGGATACCCAGCCTGAAATTGTGTTCCAGCAAAGCAGTATTATTCAAAATGGTTCATCGACGAGCAATAGTGTGATGGACTTCTGTGGAAATGCCAAGGTTGAACTGACAGCAAATACGATTGCAAAAAACCAAGCAAATCCAAGTACGGGTAGTATTATCCGTGCCATTTCTCAGGGAACGGATCGTTTAAGTGCTTTTTCTAGCTTCGTTTTAACCAGTAATACAATAGTCGAGAACAATGCGGCTAGTACCTATTATTATGATAACAATGGTACAAAGGCTTGGTATTTCAATGTATTGGCCTACAATACTGGTGGAAAATCTTGTCGTTATCTGAATAATGCAGTACCTGATAATGGTCAAAAATTTGTGGCAAGTAATAATGCATTTGAACTGGCAGCCGCACAGTGTGATTTACCAGAAAGTGTGCTGAATAGTACGGAAAGCTTTCTGCAAAACCATGATGTAAGTAGTTATGCTATGGGGACTTTATTAAGCGCCCTACAAACAAAATCTGCTTATAATTTGTATTTACCTTTGTATTACCCGAAAGCGATCGGCAGTGGTTTTGACTTGATCAATCTTGGCTTAGAGGGATGTAGTAAAGCCGATCAACGGGGTATTTTGCGGATTACGAATGGTACCTTGCAGCTATCACCTGCACAACGAAATACTTGTGAGATTGGTTCGGTTGAATTAATGAATTTAACTGCAGCAGATATGGCAGAGATTACCAACGAGTCCTTAGCAGCTATTCAAGAGAAATATCAAAAAACAATTGATGATTTGAAAAAGGATATCGACGATCCAGATTATGCAGAATACAAAGTTGCCAATCAGGATGATTTAACAAAATACGAAGCGGTATTAAGTGCATTAAAAAATAACCTCAAATATCGTGCAGTTTATTTTGATCCATTCCCAGCATCATTACCTCAAGAAGAGTCTGTGAACGGAAGTGCTGAAACACGACAAATTGCCTTAAATGCTGACAACTATACCGTGACGACTTCACCAATCGGCATTGGTAGTGAAATTACGGTGTCTAGTACAGGCGAAGCAAGTATTGTGGGTAATCCACCACATGACCTGCACTGTGATTGGGATGCTGGAATAAAACAAATCGTTATATATCGCACCAGTGGGGCAACAACAGCGCCTACCGAATACGGTTTTTGTAAATATACGCTAAAACAAAAGACAGGGAGTCAGGCGGAATCCTCTGGTGTGGTCCGTGTGGCATTTAAAAATATGACCCCAGTGGCCAAAGCTGCTCAATATACAATTAGTCCGTCAAATAATTTGTCTGTTACCGTCAATAATTTATTAGAAAATGCTAATGATGATGGTGATGGTCCAGTTACATCTATGCCAGCGGGCAAATCGGTATGGCATAAAAATGAAGAAGGTCAAATTATCCCAATTCGTTTTACGAAAATCCCAGCAGGTTTAAACTTTGAAGCTGAGTATAGTGGCAGTTGCCCAGCAAGTTATTTAAAGGAAACTTGCTACGGTGGCAAGATTACCTTCTCTGTAAAAAATGGCTTTAGTCAGTTTGACTATCCTGTTGAATATAGCGTTGTCGATAGTGATGGCATTGCATCAAGCAATGCAATTCTGACTCTTAAGAATACCGCGAAAAACACCAACTCTTCTTCTAGCGGCGGTGGTTCGATGGGATTATTTGGGCTGTTGACACTGATTGGTTTAGGTATGTATCGTCAACGTCGGTTGAGCAAGTAATACAATAAAAAAGCCTCGATAAGAGGCTTTTCATGGCTTAACTAATTTAATTGATTTGATTTTCGCAACATGCTGCTGTTTTAGATTAGTGAGCGACAGCGATAGGCTGTAAATATTTGTTGATATACTCATCGCGAATAGCAGGTCGTTCATCAGGACTAGCTTTTTGCATACGTGTCGCGAGTTCTTTACGTTCTAAAGTACTCATTTTTTGCCAAGTTTCGCGCATACGTTGCTTTTCACTATCTGGAAGTTGAGTGAACCAATCCATGCGCTGTTGCAAGCTGACACGTTGATCTGCAGGAATCTCTTTGAGTGCCTGATACTTTTTAATTAAAGCCTGTTGTTCTGCTTCAGATAGCGAATCCCAAGTTTCATTGACTTGAGTATCTGCATCTTTTGAAAATATCCAAAAGCGATCAAAGCCAGCAAAACTGGTTTGCAAAAAACTAAAAGCACAGAATGCAATTGCTAATTTTTTAGCTGCCATGTGGAACTTTGTCCTCACCCAGAACCATCAACATTTCAAGATCTTCTACCATTTGAGGGGAGAGCTTAGGGGTTGAAATCACCTGATTTTGTGGTTTGTCATCCAGTACAGTCGCATTCGGTAAAATGACAAAACCTGCAATTGCTGCTGCAAGTGCAAAGCCAGACATTTTCCAGAAACCATAACGTGAAGTTTCGCGCTGATGAATATCTTCAAGCACGTTATTCATGACAGTTGCTTTGTCTTTATGGTGCTGTGCGAGTCCATCAAGTTTGGAAGTTACTTGCTTTAAGAAATCATCTTGTTTCATTCGGATGATCCTCCCATATGTGGATTCAAATGTGCCAAAGCGGTACGTAAACCTTGAATGGCACGGTGGTAATGTGTTTTCACACTGCCTTCGGAACAATTCATAATTTCTGCAGTTGTATGCGTATCAAAGCCTTCCCAAGCTCGCAACATAAATGCTTGTTGCTGGCGGACTGGAAGTTCTGCGATAGCATCTTGTATTTCCTCTGCAGTGACAGCCTGATCCAGAAAGTCGAAGGGGTTTGGTGTAGATTCATCTACCACATCCTGTATCTCGACATCGTCGTCATCTAGGCTGACTTTTCTAAATAAGGAAAACGGCTGCGAACGACGTGCTTCTTTTCGACGCCAGTCTTGCAGCTTGTTATTTAAAATGGTGTAAAACAGGGGATACCATTCCTCTGTGGACTTTTCAGCATAAGCTTTATGTAAGGAAATAAAGGCTTCTTGCACCAAGTCCATGGCAATGCCATGTTGACCGTGCGTTGCACTTTCCATCATTACTAAAGCACGCCCCGTCACTTCATTCATGAAGTTTTTCAGGCGAGACTCAGCCGTGCTTTTTAAAACACTGCTGTCTTGCGTCTCGGACTTTTTGGGTGCTAAATCCATAGAGATGGAAAATCCTGTCATCGGATACCCACCATTATTTCCATATTCATATACAAATAACGATGGAAATAACGGTTAGGTTGACAAAAAGAATTATTATTTTTTCTAGTGTAGTCTATTTTTTTCAGGCTTAAGCGCTAAATACAATAAAATAACGATTTTACTGACGCTGACGTACCATTTCAAAAAAACAGATCGAGCCAGCAATGGCTACGTTTAACGATTCTTGACCACCCGGTTGAGGAATCGCAACGGCTTCTGCATGTTGTAATGCATACTCAGAAACACCTTGACCTTCATTGCCTAAAATCCACACACATTGTTTGCGTAAATTTTTGCTATATAGGTTTTCAGACTGATGTGAGCTTGTTGCATACACTGGAATTTTGAATTTAGTCAAAATATCTTCAAGGGCAATATTTTCAAAGGTATTTAATGAAAAATGTGCGCCCATACCTGCGCGTAATACACGCGGTGACCAGAGCGATGCAGAGCCTTTGGTACAAACAACTTGCTCAATACCCGCCGCGGCAGCAGAACGGAGTAGGGTGCCTACATTACCGGGGTCTTGAATATTGTCTAAAATTAAGGTGTCTTCACTGAAGTTAAGCGCTTCACTTGAACTTGGTAAATCCACAATTGCTAAGCAAGCAATAGATGTTCCAAGTGTACTGATATCTTTGTATAAAGATTCACTTAGAATAAATACCGCACCTTGATATTGTTCCGCAATGCGGTCGAAATCAGCATGGTTAATCGCTTGTTCAGTGGTGAAAATCGATTTGATTGGACGTTTTGAGTCTAACCATGACAACACCAAGTGTGTGCCTTCCAAAACAGTTTGACCTTGTTTTTTACGGTAGGCATTTTGTTCGATTAAGCCACGAAGGTGCTTAATTTTTGGGTTGTCTTTTGATTCGAGATAAATCAGAGCCATGGGGGAGATATCCACGAAAGTCAGCAAAAATACTGACTTTCGTTATAAGAAATTAATTATGGTATGACGTAACTAGGTCAACTTCGTTTTTAGAACCAATAATCACAGGAACACGTTGATGAAGTTCTGTTGGTTGGATGTCTAGAATGCGGACACGGCCTGTTGTAGAAGCACCGCCAGCTTGTTCCATCAACATACTCATTGGGTTTGCTTCGTACATTAAACGTAGACGGCCTGCTTTTTTCGGATCTTTGAAGTCGTATGGATACATGAAGATACCGCTACGGCAAAGAATACGATGAATATCACCCACCATGCATGCAACCCAACGCATATTGAAGTCTTTTTCACGCGGGCCAGGTTTACCTGCAAGAAGTTCGTCGATATAACGTTTTACAGGTTTTTCCCAGTGACGTTGGTTCGATGCATTAATTGCATATTCTTTAGTGTCTGCTGCCACAGCAATCGCATCTTTAGTTAATAAGAATTCTTTGCTTTCTGGATCAAAAGTAAAGAAGACTACGCCAGCACCGACAGTTAGAACCATCATTGTTGATGGGCCATACAATACATAACCAGCCGCCGCTTGGTTAACACCCGCTTGCATGAAATCTTCAGCTTGCGTCACGGCATTTTTTGCAGGAAGAATTGAGAAAATTGTACCAACACACATGTTGATATCGATGTTGCTTGAACCATCTAATGGGTCGAACAAGACAAGATAATCGCCATTTTCTTGAGCTGGTGTGAATTCATCTAATTCTTCAGATGCCAAACCACCGACATGTGGATGAACTTTTAATGCATCGATGAGGTAATCATTTGAAATGACATCAAGTTTCTTTTGTTCTTCACCTTGAACGTTTTCGTGTTGCGCGCTACCCAATACACCAGCCAAAGCACCTTTTTGTAAAAGAAGGTCGATGTCTTTGCATGTATTACCAATTGTTTCAATAACTTGTGCTAATGCAGGAGTAAGATTACCACTTTGTTGTTGTAGAAATTGGGAAAGGGTGAGATTTGACATAACCGGAAAACTCCAAATATTAATTTATCAAAAATGATAAAATGTGATTGTGCAACATTTTAGATGAGAACGAAGGAAAAGAAAAATTAAACTAGACTATTTGTCGTGATTTTACCCTTGCAAGTCCTGAATAACATGCTATGTTGAATCTAATGTATAAATCGAAAGACAGGGAGCACAACAATGACCACACAAAAATTTGATGCGACTCCGACTGCAACTGAGGGATTGAATTTAGACGATATTTCTGCGGATACCGTAAAAGCTGCATGGAGCAGTTACGAAGCAAAAGCAGAGTATAAAAAGTTCAATAAACATGACCTCATTGAGTCGATGCAAACAGAAAAAGAAAATGCTGAACATCCAGAAGCAGAAGCGTAATGATTTGGATTGTTAAGCTAATTTTTTAGTTGGTAAAGCTAAGGATCTCGTTTTTAAAGTCGTTCACTTGCATTTTCATTGGATATTTTCTTAAAGTTCTAAAGCCGCTAACTGAATTTATCCTGAGTTAAAGGGCTAAATTGAGTTAAAGCACAGAACGTTGCAACAGAACGATGCAAATGAAACGATATAAATTAAATGATACGGGTTAAATAAAAAAGCACTCATTAATGAGTGCTTTTTTTTAGCTCAGACTTTTTCAAGTCTTATTTAAGTAGCGGAGGAACAGCTTCGTAGTTAATTTCTACGCGGCGGTTTTCTTTCCATGCATTTTCATCATGACCCGCATTGATTGGCATTTCTTTACCATAGCTGACTGCTTCAAGCTGGTTAGGGCTTACACCTGTTGTAATCAGGAAGCTTTCAACAGCTTTGGCACGACGTTCACCAAGTGCCATGTTATATTCACGAGTACCACGTTCATCGGTGTGACCTGTTAAAGCCACGCGTGAGTTTGCATTAGCAACTAGGAACTGAGCGTGAGCTTGAAGGGTTTGTAAGTCTTCATTGCTAAGCTCTGTACTGTCGTAGTCAAAGTGTACAACGCGCTTCGCTAAAAATGCTTTATTCGCTTCAGTTACACCTTTCGATGATGCACCCGCAAGGTTTTGTGCATTGAGTGCTGCATCTTCACTTAAACCTGAAGTGTTTACAGTGGTTGAGCCATTTGGGTTTTGTCCTGCTTGTACATCTGCTGCAGGTTTACGGCTGGCACAACCAGTCATTACTAATGCTGTAGCTAAAACAGGTAATGCAATCAGTTTCATCGCATTCATATTGATCTCCATGACGGTTATTTATGATGTTTCATTAAAAAGTTATTGTTGAAAAAATCATGCAGTGTTTATTTCGGTGCCCAAGCTGGTTCACGAACTTCACCTTGTTCACTTGGTAAGTTCATGCGGAAACGACCATCTAAAGACATGATCGAGAGCAAACCACGGTTTGCTTCACGTGTTGCATACACGACCATTTGACCATTTGGTGAGAAGCTTGGGGATTCATCTAAACTAGTTGGCGTTAAAATATTGGTTACACCAGAACCAATGTCTTGAACCGCAACTTTATAGTTACTACCGCTAGGACGATGTACCAAAGCTAATTTTTTACCGTCCGCACTTAACGTACCACGTGCATTGAAAGCGCCACGGAAAGTTAAACGTTTGACACTTTCAGCACTTAAGTTGTAGGTGTAAATTTGTGGAGAGCCACCACGGTCAGAGGTAAAAATAAATGATTTACCGTCAGGTGCATAACGTGCTTCTGTATCAATCGCTGTGTCATTGGTCATGCGTTTTAATTGGCGAGTCTGTAAATCCATTTGATAGATTTCAGGATTGCCATGCATCGATGCGGTAAATAACATTGATTTACCATCAGGTGAGAAGCTTGGTGCACCATTCAGGCCACGGAAACTTGCTACTTTTTCACGGTTACCACTTGCTAAATCTTGGATGTAAATCGCAGGGCGTTTGGTTTCAAATGAAACATAGGCTAGCTTTTTCGCATCAGGCGTCCATGCAGGGGACAAGATTGGATCTCGTGAAGTCAAAATCGTACGGGGTTGTTCACCATCTGTATCTGCAATTTGTAGGGTATAGCGCTGATCTGGTGTTGCTGCATTACGCAATACATAGGCAATACGGCCGCTGAAGTCACCTGGAATGCCAGTTAAAGCTTGATAGATCGCATCACTGATCATATGCGCTGCTTGACGGTAACGTGAAGCAGGTACAGTGAGTAGTTCATTTAACAGGTATTGTTTTTTTTCAACATCATACAGTTGGTAGTGAATTTCATAAGAGCCATCAGCCGTTGTTTTTGATGTACCTGTCACGACATAGGGTACGCCCGCAGCTTTCCATGCTTCTGCATTAGGTGAATTTATTGTTGCAGTTGCAGGCAAGTTTTTAGAAGCACTGGTAAATTTACCTGAGCGGTTCAAGTCATTTTCAACCACTGGATAAATATTTGAGTCATTACTAAAAGGCACGATCGCAATTTTAGGTGCTTCTTCAGGAGCTTTAGTGATTTCGAGGTGAAGCTGCGCATGCGTTTGAGTCACTAAAACTGGGCTCAAAGCAGTGAATACGGCTAAGCAAAGAAGATGTTTACGCGTCATTTCCATCATTCGCTAATTACTCTAAAAATGTGAGTTATTGTCTGTATTTGGTTGTGTCACATAATGGCATGATTTTGGGATATTGAAAGCACAACATTATGATTAATCTGTTATTCGTCTGTGAATTCGTGTCTAAATGTTTGCCTATTTTGATGATGCTTAATTATAAAAATATAAGGTTCTGCTGAACTGATGTCCTTATTTAGATAGAAAGGGCATAGAGATAATGCGAGATTCAAGTCGAGCATCTTGATTTTCTGGTAAATCAAAAGGGGCTGAGCTAAGGATGGCTTTTTCAATACTCTTTTTAAATGCACGATTTGGCGCACCAAGAATCACTATCGATTGAATTGAACCAAATGATGTCAGTGTAATTTGAGCATTGGCTTTTTGCCCAGTTGATTCTGCTGGCGCTTGCCAGTTGCTAAGGATAGTTTGCTGTATTATTTTCTTTGTATTAGATGCAATTTTTTTTGCTTCAGCTTTTTTAGCCGCATCTGCTTCAGCTTGCCGTTTCGCTTCAGCAATTTTATGTTCTAGTTGAAGCTTATCTTGTTCAGAATATGACTTCGTCTTAGCCGCTGTTGCGTTCGAGGAACGCTCTGCTATTTTCTCAGGTTGAATCTTGTCAGCCGTTTGAATGCTGGTAGGGGTTGCAAAGGTTAATGATGAGCCTGCGATTACAGAAAATAGAAACGAAAATTTAAAGAAATGCATCATTTTAGCTTAATCCAATTGGAAGATTAGAGATTTTGATCAATAGAAAAATCCCCGCAATCAATGCAAGGATTTATCAAACTTAATTTGAAGATCTAAATGTAGAGGTAAAACTTTGTGCTTCACGTCTAGCATCTGGGTCGCTAGGCATCGGATATGGTGCAGCAGCACGAACTGCAGCCTCAATACTGGCTTTCATATCAGGATCACTGGAGCTTACGATGACTGCTTGGACAGCACCTGTTTTAGATAAAATCACGCGAGCAATGGCCGTTTTACCGCTAGAGCCAGGTGGTGTATCCCAAGCACGTTTGATTTTATGTTCAAAATCACGTTTAGCTGTTGAAGCGATTTTCTTGGCTTCCGCTTTTTTCTTTGCATCTTCTTCATTTAGAGCATGTGAAATGGGTTTAAGAGGCTTTTTTACGTCCTGTACTGATTTCTCAGGTTGAGTTGTTTTAGCATGATCCATCAGCAAAGCATTAAATTGTTCAGGTGGAATATGGTCAGGCATGGTCGAAGAGGGGATATAAATTGACCGACTTTTAGCAAATGTCTGGGTGCTTATAAATAAGAGTGTCGAAACTAAAAATAATGTTGGGGCTGTACTAGATTAGCACTATGTTAATCGATGAAAATGAAGCTAACTAACTGTAAATTAAATAAGAAAACTCAATTAAAACTACTAGAGTTTTTCGTGCTAGGAGTGACTGCAAGAGCTGCT